>JBFWPD010000266.1:0-5983 GCA_050250175.1 Vicinamibacterales bacterium | reverse complement strand
GTGCGCGACTTCAAGACGGACAAGACGTTCATCATCACGCGGTCGGACGTCATTCGCGTTCTGTAGGCACGAAGGCACGAAGGCACGAACATAAACACACGAAACATACGAAACACGAAGACACGAAGACACGAAACCGTTCGTCACCGCCAATTACAAAAGTGTCCAGACTACGAGACTGCCAGGTGCTCAGGTCAGCCCCGGTGCCTCTCCCGAGGGCACGAGCTCGATATCGGGGCTCGCGGGACTGATCCGGATGCAGGCGGCAAAATGGCGGGGCTGGATCTCGACGAGCTCGGGTTCGTGCTCACTGCAGGCGGGGACCGCGTACGAACACCGCGTGTGGAACCGGCACCCGCGGGGCGGATTGAGAGGCGAGGGCACGTCCCCCTCGAGCAGAACGTGGCGCCTCGCTCGTTCGACGACCGGATCCGGGACGGGCACCGCTGATACCAGCGCTTTCGTGTACGGCATCAGGGGCGTCCGGTACACGTCGTCTGCCGGTCCCACCTCCACCAGCTTGCCGAGATACATCACCGCGACTCGATCCGATGTGTGCTGAATCGCCCGGAGGTCGTGGGAGACGAAGAGATACGTGAGACGCCGCTCGTTCTGCAGCTGTTCGATCAGATTGATGATCTGGGCCTGAATGGAGACGTCGAGCGCCGAGATCGGCTCGTCGGCCACGATGAAATCCGGGCCGGCGGCGAGCGCCCTCGCGATGCCGATGCGCTGCTGCTGGCCGCCCGAGAACTCGTGCGGATACCTGTTGATGAAGCGGCGGCTGAGGCCGACCGTCTCCATCAGCTCGCACACGCGTGCGCCGCGCTCCACGCCCCGCGCGATGTCGAAGTTCTCGAGCGGCTCGCCGACGATCTCGCCGACGGTCATCCGCGGATTGAGCGACGCGTAAGGGTCCTGGAAAATCATCTGAAGGCGGCGGCGATGCCGGCGGAGCTCCGAGGCCGACAGCGACGCGAGATCGACTCCGTCGAACCAGACCTCGCCGCGGGTCGGTTCGGTCAGCCTGAGCAGTGCGCGTCCGAGCGTCGACTTGCCACACCCGGATTCGCCGACGAGCCCCAGGGTCTCGCCGCGCTGGATGTCGAGGTTGACCCCATCCACGGCTTTCACGATACGCGGTCCCTTTGCTGCCCCCGTGAGCCGATCGAGCCAGCTGTCGCCGCCGACGTCGAAGTGCACGGCGAGGTCGCGGACCGAGACAAGTGGTCCTTCGTTCGGCGCGTTCGGGCTAGACACCGGTCTGACCCTCCGCGTGGACACGCTCCGCGAAGTGACACAGCGAGAAGTGGCGTTCGTCGAGCTGCACGAAGGGTGGCGCGGTCTCCCGGCAGACGTTCTGCACGTACTCGCAGCGCGGAGCGAAGGGGCAGCCCGGCATCGGCCGCGCGAGATCGGGCGGAGCGCCGGGAATCTGATAGAGACGCCGGCCGCGGGCCGCCGGTCCGGGAACCGATCGAAGCAGCGCTTTCGTATACGGATTGCCGGGCCGTGCAAAAAGCTCGGTGGTCGGCGCGCGCTCGAAGATCCGGCCGGCATACATCACGACAATCTCGTCAGTCATTCCAGCGACCACGCCGAGATCGTGCGTGATGAGCATGACGCTGGTGCCTGTGTCACGCTGCAGCTGCCGGATCAGCGTCAGAATCTGCGCCTGCGTCGTGACGTCGAGCGCGGTCGTCGGTTCATCCGCGATGAGCAGCTCCGGCCGGCACGAGAGCGCCATGGCGATCATCACGCGCTGGCGCATCCCCCCGGAAAACTCGTGCGGGTAGCTCCTGGCCCGCTCGCGGGCGTCCGGGATGCCGACCAGCTCCAGCATCCGCACGGCATGGGCGAGCGCTTCGTTCCGATCGTGGCCCAGGTGCAGCTCGGTCATCTCCATGAGCTGTTCTGAGACGCGCATGAACGGATTGAGCGACGTCATCGGATCCTGGAAGATCATCGCGATCCGCTTGCCGCGCACCTTCCGCATCGCCTCGTCGTTGAGCGCCAGCAGGTCAGCGCCATCGAACCCGATGCGTCCGGAGACGATCCGTCCTGGCGGCTCCGGGATCAACCGCATGATCGACAGCGACATCACCGACTTGCCCGACCCCGACTCTCCGACGATCCCGACGGTCGCTCCCCTGGGCACGTCGAGATCCACGCCGTCGACGGCCCGCACGGTGCCGTCGTCCGTGTGGAAATGAGTGGCGAGCGAGCGGATCGACAGGAGCGTGTCGCTGCTCGCACCCGCTGCAGGCATTCCGGTCGGCGACGGAGCTGTCATGCCTTGCGCATCTGCGGGTCGAGCGCGTCCCGCAGGCCGTCGCCCATGAAGTTGAGCGAGAAGAGCGTGATGGCCATCGTCACGCCGGGGAAGAAGAGCTGCCAGGGGAAGATCGCGATCGTGCGGATGCCGTCGGCTGCCAGGCTGCCCCAGGAGGCGAGCGGCGCCTGCACGCCCAGTCCAGGAAGGAGAGAAACGCTTCCTGCAGCATCACCGACGGCACGGTCAGCGTGGCGTACACGATGACCGGGCCAAGCGCGTTGGGCACGAGATGCCTGAACACGATGCGGTACCCGGGCGTTCCGGACGCACGGGCCGCGAGCACGAACTCCCGCTGCTTGAGCGACATGATCTGGCCGCGGACGATTCTCGCCATCGTGAGCCAGGAGACGGCGCCGAGGGCGACGAAGAGCAGCACGAGCTGACCGATTGGCGACTGCCCGCCGAAGAACGCCAGCAGCACGATGACGATCATCATGTAGGGAATCGCGTACAGCACATCCACGACACGCATCATCGCGTCGTCGATGCGGCCGCCCAGGTAGCCGGCCGTGGCTCCGTAGGCCACGCCGATGATCAGCGACACGAGCGTCGAGATGATCCCCACCATCAGCGAAATGCGGCCGCCGAGCAGCACTCTCGCGAGGATGTCGCGGCCCGCTTCGTCCGTGCCCATGGGATGTGCCCACGAGAACTCGCCGTCCGGCCCCCGGAAGGGTGGAAACGAACGAATGAGGCGGGAGTCGCTTGGAATCGAGTCGTAGGTGTGGCCGAACGCCGCTTCGATGAGTGGCGGACCGAAAATCGAGGCCGCAGCGATCAGGAGGACGGTCGCCATGCCGGCCACCGCCAGCCTGTTCCGGCGCAAACGCCGCCACGCGTCGGTCCACAGCGAGGTGCCGGCGATGACGTCGGTGTCTGCCGGGGTCTGAAGCGAAGCGGCTGCAGGCTGTGTCACGGGCGGGTCATCCTGCGGCGGTCAGTAGCGGACGCGTGGGTCGAGGAAGCCGTACAGAACGTCGACAGCCAGGTTGAACAGCAGCACGACAATCGCCATGAAGGCGACGATGCCGATGATGAGTGGTTCGTCGCGATTGAGATTGGCGTTGATGAAATAGTTGCCGAGGCCAGGCAGCGCGAAAATCCGCTCGACGACGACGGTGCCGGAGATGAGGAGGGCGAGCGCCGGGCCGGAGAACGACACGACCGGCAGCAGTCCGCCGCGGAGCGCGTGGCGCAGGACGATCGAGCGCTCGTCAAGCCCCTTGGCACGCGCCGTCCGGATGTAGTTCGAGCGAAGGACTTCCAGCATCCCGGCGCGAGTCAGCCTCGCGATGTAGGCGGTGTACAGGGCCGACAGCGTGATCACCGGCAGGATCGTGTTCGCGCTGAAGAAGCCGTCCCAGCGCGCCGGCGGCAGCCAGTACAGAGACAGGGCGAACCCGAGCACGAGCAGCGGGCCGAGGACGAAGTTCGGGAGCGATATCCCGATCATCGCGAAGGCCATCGACGTGTAGTCCACCTGAGAGTTCTGTCTGACGGCCGAGATCGTGCCGACGACGGTGCCGACACCGAGTGCGAGGAGATACGCGGCGAGGCCGAGCGACGCGGAGACGGGGAGCGTGGCCCTCAGGATGTCGTTGACGGGCTGCCCGCGGTAGCGCAGCGAGTTTCCGAAGTCGCCGCGGAGCGTCTGGCCGAGCATCTTTCCGTACTGCACGTACCAGGGACGGTCGAGTCCATACTTCTCGCGGATGTTCGCTTCGATCGCCGGCGGGATCGCCTTCTCACCCGTATAGAAGTTCCCGGGGGCCAGGCGAATGAGTCCCCATGTCAGTGACACGACCACGAGGACCATTGGAACCGTGACGACGAGCCGCTGCGCGATGAAGCGGCCCACGTCAGTCCGTCAGCGCCGGCATCCCGAGATCCCACTTGTCGGGGTCGTGCTCGATGTAGACGAACTTCCAGGGATGGAGTGTGCCGGGATTCGGATACATCCCCTTGACGTACGGCTTCTTGAGCCAGTTGGTCGCGTTGGTGAGGAGAGGGATGATCGGCTGGACCTCGAGCAGGAAGGCTTCGGCCTCGGCGAGCAGCTCGTAACGCCGTGCCGGATCGAGCTCCCGATTCGCACGATTCAGCATGTCGACGTACTTCGGATCGAACCACCCGCTGTCGTTGTTCCCCTGCACAGCGGCAAAGAGACTGAGGAACGTATAGGGGTCCATGTAATCGCCGACCCATCCCGCGCGCGCAAAGCCGCGATAGTCGAGGCGATGTCGCGTGTCGAGATAGGTGCGCCACTCCATGTTGCGGAGAGGCACGGTGAGTCCGAGGTTCTGGCGCCACTGCGCCTGGACGAACTCCGCAACCTGCCGGTTGCTGTCGGACGTGTTGTAGAGGAGCTCGACCTCCTGCACGGGGAACCCCGACGGGTCGAAGTTGCCGGCCGCATCGCCGTATCCCGCCTCGACGAGCAGCTGCCGCGCGCGCGCAGGATCGAACGGGTCGCCTTTCGGCTGCGGATACGTGGGGTAAATCCCTTCGGGGGTGAAGGCCGTGAGCGGCTTGGTGACGCGGCGATACTCCGCGAGCGCGTTCTTGTCGATGGCCGCGTTGAATGCCTTGCGGACGCGCACGTCGTCCATCGGCGGCCGCGTCGTGTTGAAGATGTAGTAGTCGATCGCGTTCTCGGGCGCGTCCATGTAGTCGCGCATCGGCCGGATGACGTCGAGCCACGACACGGGCACTGTGTGGTTGTAGGTCGCATCGACCTCGCCCGCCTTGTACAGATTCATCATCGTGGTCTGTTCGTCGGTGGGGTAGAAGGTCAGGCGATCGAGCTTCACCGTCGCGGCATCCCAGTACATCGGGTCGCGGACGGCGACCAGCACGTTGTACGGCTTCCATTCCTCGAGGCGGAACGGACCGTTCGACACGATGTGCTCGGGCTGCGTCCAGCTCTCGCCCCAGGTCTCCACCGTCTCCCGGTGCACCGGCATGAAGATCTGGTGGGCCGCCATGCCGACGAAGTAGGGTGCCGGCTGCACCAGCCTGATGCGGACCGTGTAGTCGTCCGGCGCGTCGACGCCGATGTCCTCTGCACGAACCGGAACGAACTCCTTGCCCGCGGTCAGTTCGCGCAGGCGCGGATTGTCGGCCAGAGCAGCATCGCGCGCTTCAACCGATCCCGGCAGCACGACGCGCAAGCCAGAAGGCGACGTCGCAGGCGGGTCTGTCAGGTCGCCCGTCGTCAGCCAGCGTCCTGACGCTGGGTCGCGGACAAACACGGCGCCTTCGTTGAACGCCTGGGCGTACTCGATTTCGTACGTCATGTAGGCGTTCTGGAAGGCGTTCGCCGGCGCGAGCGCGCGGCGCAGGGAATAGACGAAGTCGTGGGCCGTGACCGGGTCGCCGTTCGACCATCGCGCGTTGCGGCGGAGGTGGAAGACGAACTCGGTCGAGTCGGCGTTGACGTCCCAGCGCTCGGCGACGCCAGGGATCGGCTCCAGCGTCTGGGGGTGATAACCCACCAGGCCTTCAAAGAGCGCCATGTAGATCCGGGCTTCCGGTTGGCCGGTGCCGACGTGGGGATCCAGCGATTCGGGCTCGGATCCGGTGATGTAGCGGAGGACCTGACCGTCCGGTGGCGTGACCTGTCCGAAGTATTCGCCGCCCGCCGAAAGA
>JBFWPD010000265.1:0-5994 GCA_050250175.1 Vicinamibacterales bacterium | reverse complement strand
CTCCACGCCGGGCTGCGATCTCGGTCGTCGTGTCGGTGCTCCCCGAATCGACGACGAAAAGCTCCGACGCCCAGCCCTGCACGCTCGCGAGGCAGGCATCGACATTGGCCTCTTCGTTGAAGGTCAGAACGACAACCGCGAGTGACAGAGGCCGCGTGCTCACGCCGATCGCTTCCTTCCCGATCGCTCGAGCCACAGCGCGATTGCCGGCCACGCCGCCAGGGCCGCTACATAGAGATAGCGAGTGCTGACTGGCATCCGATTGTCATGCCCCCAGGCACAGATTGGACGATCGCCAATCGGCAGGTCCCAGAGCCAGAGGCACAAGGGAAGCGTCGCAATGAGGAGCGCGAGCCCCCATACCCTGAGGCGCGGGAAGCGCAGCCCTGCCGCGAACGCCACGACCGCCAGAACGAGACCTATCCGCGGAGACGGGTCGTACGTGATCCAGCTCGCCAGAGTAGCCAGGTCGTAGCGCGGCCCGAACGCATTCAGCATGCACTGCTGCGGATAGAACACGAGATGGTGAATCGCCGCAGTGAAGGGAAAGAACAGCAGAAGGCTCATCAGTCGCAACACCCGGCCGTCAGGACACGCTGTTGGCGTCGAGCCATGCATCGAGTGTCACGAGGGTCCATACGCGCGACCAGCTCGTGCGCCGATCGCCGGAGAGAAACCGCGTCCACATCTGCTGAACGGCGTCCGGCCGGACGAGACCACGGCCGCCAAGGCCGCGCGGCCCCAGCCGCTCGGCACAGAAGCTGCGCAGCGCCGATCGCATCCAGGGGTCGAACGGCAGCGTGAACCCCTGCTTGGGACGATGAACGATCTCGTCAGGAAGCTCGCCGCCCATTGCACGCACGAGAAGCGGCTTCGGACCCTCGTCCAGACGCTTGCAGCTGTCCGGCAGGCCGATCACGTACTCGGCGAGACGATGATCGAGCAGGGGCACGCGTACCTCGAGCCCGTGCGCCATGCTCATCTGATCAATGTCGCGCAGCAGCACGTCGTGCATGTAGGTGCGGGCTTCCGCGTAGGAAACCTGCGACCAGAGCTCGGCGTCCGGAGCGTTCTCGAATGCCCTGGTCAGCCGCGCAACGTAAGGGTCAGTCCGATCTGCGTTGGCCAGCCACTCCGGGGCCAGCAGCTGCGTCCGCTGCTCGGGGGACAGCAGCTGGCGCGTGACAGACCACGCAGATGCAAGGGAGCCGTCGGAATCGAGCACCGACGCGACCTTTGATGCCGCCACAGAGCTTCCGATCGCTCGCACCAGTCCGGCGGCGGCGCCACGAACCGCTCGAGGGGCGCTGCCCCAGTGCGCCAGCACGTGCCTCGCGCGCTCGAGCCGCGCAAACGACGGATAGCCGCCGAACAGCTCGTCGCCGCCCAGTCCCGAAAGCGCGACCTTCACGCCGGCCTGACGGACAGCCTGCGACACGACATAGCTGTTGATGCCGTCGCCGGTCGGATGGTCCATCGCCGCCAGCGCGCCGGGCAGCGACTCGAGGAGGCGCTGCTCCGAGAGTTCCAGGTGGGTGTGCTCGGCGCCGACTCGCTCCGCGGACGCGCGCGCAAACCGGCTCTCGTCGAACCCGAGATCGGTAAACCCAATGGAAAAGGAGAGCGGCGTACGTCCCGCGTCCCGCACCAGCGCAGCGATAGCGCTCGAATCGATGCCGCCCGACAGAAACACCGCCACCGGCACGTCGCTCACGAGATGCAGATTGACCGACTCGTCGAGGAGCTCGCGGACCCGGCGGACCGCCGTCTCGCTCGACACCTGGCCTTCGCATGGCGACGCCGACGCCATCAGGTCCCAGTACTGCCGTTCCTGGACACGGCCCGAGGCTTCAACGGTCAACAGCGAGCCGGGCTCGAGAAGGCGAACTCCCTCGATGAGCGTCCGCGGAGCCGGCACCGTCTGGTAGCCGAGGTACTGCCACACCGCCGTCGGGTCGAGACGGCGCGGCACGAGCTCGCTCGCGAGAATCGAACGCAGCTCCGAAGCAAAGAGCACCGCGCGGCCGATCCGAGCGACGTAGAGCGGCTTGATGCCGAGACGATCGCGGACGAGCAGCAGTACCTGGCGCTCGTCGTCCCACAGGGCGAACGCGAACATCCCACGCAGCTTCTCGAACCCCGATACTCCCCACTCCTGATAGACGTGAAGGATGACTTCCGTATCCGAATCGGACACGAACGTGCGGCCACACCGCTCCAGTTCACGCCGGATCTCGCGGAAGTTGTAGATCTCCCCGTTGAAGGTCAGCCAGCACGATCCGTCCGCGCTCTTCATCGGCTGCGCCGCGCGGTCGGTCAGATCGATGATCGCCAGGCGCCGGTGGCCAAACGCGACGGTCGCCGCCGCCGGGCGCTCGCGGGCCGGACAGACCACGACTCCCTGGCCGTCGGGTCCCCGATGGGCCAATGCGTCGGACATTCGCTGCACGATGGCCGCGGACTGATCGTGAGACGGCGCGTCGAAGAACAGGGCGCCGGCGATTCCACACATTTTGAGAAGAGAGCTCCGTCTTCAGGCGATCGCGCCGGCGGCGAATCGGCCCGCCCTGGTCTGCAGGACGTCTTCGTAGAAGGTGGCCAGCCGCGCCGCCACCGTGTTCCAGCGGAATCGCGTCGCGAAGTCGCGTGCCCTGGCCCCTCGTCCGGCACGCTCCTCCGAACTGTCCATCGCGTGCTTCAGCGCGTCGCTCCAGGCAGCGGGATTGCGTTCGACGATCCACCCCGCGGCGGACCGATGGATATCGGCCGCCAGATTGACGCCGGGACTGACGAGCACCGGAACACCACACGCCATCGACTCGACGACGGAGATGCCGAAGTTCTCCTGTTCGGACGGCAGCACATAGAGCGACGCGCCGCGAACAAGCCGCAGGCGATCCGTGCCGTCCACCCACCCCTTGAATTCGATGCTTCCGCGTCGTGCCCCCCGCTCCGCAAGGCCACGCAGGTGCGCGACGTAGTCCGGTTCGCCGTCGCCGGCAATCAGCAGCCGCCACGATCCGGCAGCGTCGCCGAGCCCGTGGAAGGACTCGATGAGCAGGTCCACGCCCTTCTTCGGATCGAGCCGCGAGAGGGACAACACGTAGGGTTCAGACGGCGTCAGGGTCCGTCCGATTGATGGCTCGAAGAACTCGTCGTCCACACCGAGGGGTATGACGACTCCCGGCGCGAGATTCCTCAATCCGATCTCGGCCTGCCGCTGTTCTTCGCTGCTGGTGTAGTGCAGCGCCTCAGCATGCCGAAGGAGAAGGCGCGCGCCGGACGACAGCAGCAGCCGCTTGCGGAAACGATGCCGGCGCAGGCTCCAGGGGTCGAGAGAGCCGAGTGGCCGCACCAAATACGGCCGGGCACCCCTTCGCGCCGCGTGACCTGCCGCAAGACACGCATGGGAAAACACCGCGTGAATGTGGACGATGTCGAATCGTCCGACGTTCTCACGCAGCCATCGGGTCAGCGCCGGGGTCCACTTGAAGGCCTCGCTGGCTGCGCGTGAGAAGAAGATGGCCGGAATGCCGTGGTACTGCGTTTCCCGCGCGAGCTCCACAGCAAGGCGTCCACGGCCATCGGCATCGCTCGTCGCGAGCGTGACGTGCACTCCCGTTTGCTGCAAGGCCGCGCACATGCGGGCGACGGCGACGCTGGGGCCGCCATATCTGGGCGCGACCGCCGGAATGACGTGCAGGACGTTCATGATCGGGCCGGCTCCAGGTGTGTCTCGAAGAGTCGTACGACGTTCTCCGAGAACCGCTCGAAGGTAAATTCACGCTGCAGCCGTTCGAAGCCCGCCTGCCCCATCCGAGCGCGGATGTCCGCATTGCGCAGCAGACACACGAGCGCACGTCCGAGAGACTCCGAATCGTCGAGATCGACGAGCAGACCGGTTGTGCCGTTCTCGATGACCTCACCCGCGGCATCGTGGACCGACCCGATACAAGGAAGCCGATGTGCCATCGCTTCGAGATAGACCAGCCCGAATCCCTCGCCACGGCTCGGCATGGCGAAGACCGCGGCCTCTCTATAGAGCTGAGCCAGTGTCGAGCGGTCCACGAAGCCGGTGAAGCTGATACTGCCGGCGCCACACGTCATGGCTTTGGACCGAAGCCTCGGCGCATCGTCGCCATCGCCGACGATCACCAGACGCGCGCCAGGCACGGACGCCGTCACATGCGGCCAGGCGTCGATCAGTTGATCGTGTCCCTTGTATCCCTCCCCCGCTGCCATGCGTCCGACGATCAGCACGACGGGCGCCGGAGACGCCGGGCGCGCAGCGGGCAACACCTGAACGGACGGAGACAGCGCCAGCGGACACACCACGATCTCCCCGACATCCGGATTCGCGTCGGCCGTGCACCTGGCCGTGAAGGCCGAAATCGCGACACGCATGGTCGCGCTCTTCAGTCGCTGCCGGAGCCGCGGCTGGAGGGGCTTCCATGCCTCCACGCCATATAGAAAGACGGCATAAGGAGACCGCAGCGACTGCGGCACGAAGGACTGGATATTGGTGAGGCCCAGATGACCGAACGCAATCCACTGTGTCCTCGCGAGAGCCTGAAGGGCGATCAGCTGACTCCCGAATGCAATCTTGGCCGACAGCGCCGGCGATGCACCCGGGGCGCTCGTCAGGACGGCAAGGCGAGAGCGATCGGGCCACGCGCGCTGGAAGACATCCCAGAGCAATCGCCCGACCTGCCCGGTTCCTCCGCCGGCATCTCCCAGCGGCGGCACCGCAAGGACCCGGGTCAATCCGTTCGCGGACATCCGACGTTCAGGCATGCGGCGCTGACCGCTCGGGCGCGCCGGACCAGTCGCGTACGGGGAGCTCCACCGGCTGAAGCATGCGCCGGAGTGTTGGTGTCAGGACCGCGGCGCCCATGAGCGTGACGATGAAGCCGATGTTGAGCGCGCCGATGGCCTTCACGAACTGGTGCTCGAACGACATCGCCGGAAACAGCACGATGATGAGCGAGCCATCGACAAACCATGGGCTGGCGATGAACCGCCGGATACCAAGATGGAGCAGCCCCATCCAGACTCCATAAGAGAACACCGACACAAACATTCCCGTCATGCCCCAGTCAGCATAAAACTCCGCCATATAGCCGATGCTGATCGACGCGGTGCCATCGAGGTCGCCACCCACGCGTTCGCCGGTGAATCGACGCGTGTATTCGGAGGCCGATGGCAGGACCGGCTTGTCGGGGAAGATGAATCGGGGGACCGTTCCATTCAGCAGCGCTCCGCGCAGCAGCTCCCCATCGGCGTACGGCTCGACGCTCGGCGTGTGGTCGAGCACGAGCGAGAACAACGTGACATAGGAGAGGCGCGCGACCAGCTCGCCGACAGCCTCGCTCGTGTCGTTGAGAATCGCGGGCAGGTTGGTCGTCGCGCTCTCTATGAAGAAGGCAACGCGGTCGAGCGGTGTCTGCTCGATGTAGCTTTCGTCCTGCCGCTCCCGGGCCTCGAGCTTCACCGCACCCTGCCACAGTACCGCCAGTCCCAGGAGTGCGCACACCACGGGGACAAGCACCAGGGTCTTGGCGGCGTGGCGATGCCACCACCTCCCGTCCCACAGCTCCCAACGGGCAGCGACCACGAGGAGGAGCATGAAGATGGGCGTCTTGAAGTTCGAGAAGTACCCGCCGAAGGCCGGGATCATCACCCACACGAATGACACGAACAGATACACCCACCGGCCCGGATGAAGCAGGATTGCCGACCACAAGGCAATCAGGAGCACGTACCTGAACTGCAACACCTTGTCTATGAGCGCCGCGCCGGAATATCTCTGCGGGTTCAGCACGTACAGGTAGTCGACCGCAAACACCGCCATCACGATCCAGAACAGCACCGTGACGCCTCGCTCGCCGATGGCCGCATTCTCGGTGGATGCGCCCCGGCGGTTGCCCATCCCGATTCGCGCGCCCAAAGCGAGGATCGCGAGGCCAATCAGGCTCACAAAGACCGTCTGATTGA
>JBFWPD010000264.1:0-6009 GCA_050250175.1 Vicinamibacterales bacterium | reverse complement strand
ACGTGGGGGAGACGGCCCCCCGGGACGAAAAACGATCAATAAAACCGGGGGGAAAACTGGCGGTGAGGCAGGGATTCGAACCCTGGGTACAGGTTTTAGCCCGTACAACGGTTTAGCAAACCGCCGCCTTCAGCCTCTCGGCCACCTCACCGTGTCGAAAACGCTAGGAAATCTGAGGATTTCCGTCGAACTGCTGAGCTGAAAACCGCCGACTGTGCCCAAAACTGTGCCCAGACGGGAGAAAACGGCTCCGGACGCTGTCACCGGGGCGAAGGTCATTATAGCGGTCGGGAACTGCTGATCCGAAGCGATATTCGGCGCGAGACTCGGTGGATCGCACGGAGCCCGGGCGTCACTGCTGGCCGAGCGGCAAATCAGTCGCAGCGGCGGCCATCTGCGCTTGGCGCTCAAGCCCATCGGGCTCAAGCGATCCCGTGGCGACCCGGTGCGGGTTGAAGCGCCCCACTCCCAGATAGCCAGCCGCAAGGCCAACCGGCACCCACGGCTGCAGCACTGCCAGGGGCACGGAATACTTCTTGACCTTCAGGAACGACTCCAACACTCCGCGCGCCGGACCACTCTGCGGCCGATTGCCGGGAATCTGGGGAATGACATAGGCGTTCAGCTCCGCTTCCGGGTGACGCCTGCCGTACTTGACGAGAGCTTTCGCGATCTGTTTCGGCGTCGTCAGTCCGAGGTCCCCGATCACGTTGCTTCGAATGGCTCGTGGGTAGAAGTGATCGTTGATCAGGTCGCGGGCAAAATCCGCGCAGTTGCGAAAGAAGAGGTTGAAGCGCCGGACGTTGTCGCGCTGGTTGAGCTCGGCGATCAGGTGATCGTCCTGCTCGGGCGTCGTCCGGACGGAGAATGCGATGAACTGGCGGTCGTACACAGCCCCGGTCAGCTGAAACCAATGACGGTCGTTCTCCGCGACATCGTCTGGAATCAACGCTCGCAAGTGAGCGCGCCGGTAGGAGTCGCGTAGATATCTCACCTGATCGGGCGTGACCGATGTCGGCACATCGGCGGCACGCTCAACACCGTACAAATACGGCACCAGCGGAATCGCGGCCCAATCAAGTCCGGCGATCTTGTTGTAGCGGCTCACCACCGCGCCAACCTCGCCTTCCCGGCACCGTCGAAGCTGTGTTGGCGTCTCCGCACACACGCGGGTCAGGTACACTCCGACATGCCCGGTCGGATTCAGACCTGCAGACCGTCCGTAGGGCTCGGCCAACAGCAGAACGACATCGGCCTTCGCGGGGGATGTTCCGAATGCCAACGTGAGAACAGAGGCACAGAAGACATAGCGGACGGCACAGCTCGACACGATCATCTAGGACAATTATCGGTGCCAAGTCGGCGGCAGCTGCGAAGATTCTGCCGATCAGCGGAGCTTGATACAGCGGGGCTCCTGCATCGCCCCCGGCCAAGCTCGGCAGGAGCATGACTCCGTCATCAGCGCCGGCCTTCACAAAGCCGGTTGACGCTGACCTCTCCGACGCTTAGATTGGGCGAGAAGAAAGAACCGCACATGCGCTTGATCGCCATCCCCACGGCTGCCGCCGCATTGTCTGTCGCGACCGTCGCTGTCGCGGCGGACACTAGCAATCCTGCGCCGCGTGCCACGGTGTCGCGACTATCGCTCGCTCCCGCCGGCCTTTTGCGGATCTCCGACGTGCAAGTTGAAGCGACCGTGGTCCCCCAGCAACAGCCGGCCTCGCGCTTGACGTTCACCGTGGTGAATGACAGCGACGTGCCGATGGGTGACGTCAGCATCGAGATCGCCTTTCTCGAACGACTGCCCACGGCCGACCGGGCATCGCTCAATCCTCGCATCGTGGTTGGCCCGTTTGTCGTGCACATGGATGCCACGCTCAAGTCCGGCTTTTCCGCGAACTACGAGTTGGTGCTGCGGAATCTGACCGAGGATTGTGCCTGTGAGCCACGCGTTCTGGTCATATCCGGGCGCCCATGGGTGAGCACGGAACCCTGACGCCGTCTTCTCGACGCCGCCCCTACTCTGACGGGATAGCCGTGTCCAGGCGACGGCTCGCCAACACGCGGTCGACGCGGTGCCCGTCCATGTCAACGACTTCGAAACGATAGACGCCACGTTCGAACGTGTCACCCGTGCGTGGGACGCGCCCGAGCGCGAGCATAGAAAGACCCCCGAGCGTGTGGTACTGCTGTCGCTCGTCGTCGCTCATCAGCTCGTCATCCTCCAGCGTGCGCATCACCGTGTCGATGTCGAGGGCCCCGTCCAACAACCAGCTGCCATCCTCACGGCGCAGCGCCGCCGGCTCCTCGCCAGGCGCGCCCGGCAAGTCGCCAACGATGGCCGAGACGACATCCATGAGACTGACGAGGCCTTCGACGTCTCCGAACTCGTCGACGACGAGGGCGAGCGGTAGGTGCGTGCGCTTGAACTGTTCGAGCAGCAGCATCAGGGTCATCGTCTCTGGCACGAAGAGCGCCGGCTCCGCCAGCGCCGGCAGATCCAGGGGTTGCCCGGCGAGCATCGCGTCAAGGACACGTGTCGTGCGAATGAACCCGAGGACATGGTCAAGCCCCTCTCGGCAGAGCGGTACGACGGTGTGTGGCTGTTCGCGCAGTTTGCGGAGGTTCTTCGCTCGGTCATCATCGACGTCAAGAAACACGACGTCGGCTCTCGGCGTTTGAATGGATTTGACAACGCGGTCGTCTAGGTTGAGGACGTTTGTCATCAGCTCGTGCTCGGTCGGCGCAAACACTCCCTCTTCGGCCCCCTGCTCAAGCAGCACGCGCACCTCGTCCGCGGTGACGCCAGATTGCTTGGCCTGGTGGACGCCGAAGAGGCGCAGGACTGTGTCGGTCGACAGACTGAGCACGCTGACCAGGGGCCGCGCAGCCGTGGCCAGGATGTCCATCGGCCTGGCAATGAGGCTGGCAAAGACCTCGGGCCGTGTCAGCGCGAGGCGCTTCGGCACGAGTTCGCCGACGATGAGTGACACATAGGTCAACACGACGACCATCACCGCCAGCGAGAGCGTCTCGGCGTACGGCGCCAGGGCAGGCACCCGTTCGAACAACGGCCGAACGCGGACCGCGATGGAGCCTTCGCCAATCGCACCGTTCAGGATGCCGATGCTGGTGATGCCCACCTGCACGCTAGAGAGGAAGCGGGTCGGCTCTTCTGCCAATGCCAGTGCGTGACGTGCACCCCCGCTCCCCTCGTCGGCCATCTGCATCAGGCGCGCCCGGCGAGAGGAGACAATGGCGATCTCCGACATCGCGAAGATGCCGTTCAACACGATCAACCCGAACAGGAACAGCAAGTCAGTCATGAGTGGTGTGGCGTCCGATGTTGTAACCAGCAAGCAGCCATTGGTGACGCTAGTCCGAAAGCGCCCCGGCGGGTAGCATTAAAAATAACTCGGTGATGGTCGCAGCGGTAACTACTGCTCGATGAGCGCCGGACTTGCGCCACGCGGCTGCGTCTATCGGGAGCAGCGACGTCCGCCCTAAAGTGCGTCGGACTCGTCCGGCCCGTGAAAAAGGTTAGCGTTGATGAGACGGCCATCGTACAGCCTTGGACGGAACGCTGCTGCACTCTCGTAAGCGCTGGCGTGTAGCGTCCGGCACGCCCGTTAGCGATCGGACCACGACACCCGCTTCGCAATCGTCCGTGAGCACGGCGCGGCCAAGAGCTAGAGCGCCTCCACCTGCTCCAAGAAGCTCGCCGGCCGCACGCTGGCTGCGTGGTCGGGCGACATTCCGCGGCGTCGCACCGCAGGACGACCTTGTGACGTGCGCCGGATCACCCGGTCGTCAGCTTCTTCGCTGCGTCACGAAGGTCACTGTCGCTGACGATGTTGTATCTGTCGAACACGCTCCGCGTCTTGTGCCCAGACAGCTTCATCGCCACCCGCTCTGGGATTCCAGCTCGGACCATGTTCCGGACGGCTGTTCGCCGAAGGTCGTGCGGTATGCTGCCCGGGCGTCCGGCCGCGACCTTTGCCCGGCACCAGGCATGGTAGAACCCGCTGGGCGAGATCCGCTGGCCGGCCTCGTACGAGGGCTCCCCGGCCTGGGTTCGACCGTCGTGGAAGAACACGTACTGGACGATCATCCCCTTCTCGCGTTGAATCCGTTTCGCCGCCTTCCGCTGGTCGTCGAGTAGCTTTCGGAGCTCCGGCGTCACGTAGAACACCCGGCCCTCAAGGTTCTTGGTGGTGCCAGGGTCCAGCCGAACCTCGCCGGCCTTCAGGTCCACCTGCCGCCACTCCATCGGCAGGACCTCGCTGTTGATCCGCCAGCCGGTGACGTAGGCGAACGTGACGACCGGACCCATGCACGGCGGCAGGTGCTTCAGCATCGACACGTAGTGCTCGTGCTCGAGGAACCCGGCGCGGACGTTGTTCTCCCGCAGCATCGGGAAGTGTGGCTTGTGCGTCAGCTTCCCCGCCTGCACGGCCAGGCTGAACATCCGCTTCAGCACGGTCAGCTCGCGGTTGATCTCGGCCGGCGACACGGCGCGCTTCCGCTCGGGCGTGCCGGGCGGGACCGCGTTCTTGCCCTTCTTTCGTTGCGGCAAGACGAAGCCCTCGGCCTGCCGCTTGGCGACGTAGGCGCGCAGGTCTGCCGTCGTGATGGCGATCATCCGGCGGTTGCCGAAGTACGGCTCCAAGTGCTTCCGGATCCGTCGACGCGCATCGTCGTGGGTCTTCTTGTGGTTCATGGCGTAGTCGTTCAGCAGGTCGGCCGCGGCTTCCTCGAACGTGATGCGGCCGACTTCCGGATCGATGGGAATGCCACGCACGACATCGCCTTCGCGCGTCTTCAGCATGCGGCGCGCGTCGGCGATGTTCTTGGATTCCGTACTCTCACGGATCACCCGTCCGTGCTGCACGTACTTGATCCAGTACTTCTTGGATCCCTGGCGTAGATACACGCTGCCCACAGACTCCTCCTCAGGAATCGAACAGAGGTCGAACGAACACGGGGTTGGACTGGGCTTGGAGGGGCCAACTCGACGCCTGGAATGGCGCCGGCAGGCCAGCGGTGGGATGAGGCGTCTATGGTAACGCCGTCGCGCGTGTCGCACCAGTGGGCAGAGGGCCTTCAGTCGATCGGCCCCGGTGCCCGCCGCCGGCGGGACGCGATGAAGGCATCCAGGTCGGCGCGGTCGATGAGCACGCGACGGAGCGTCTTCCGCCTCCGACTGCCTGGCCGCGGCGCCAGCGGCGGCATGTCCACGGACGGAATCAGCCCCTGGATGACGTAGTCGCGCGCCGTCCAGAAGCTGCAGCCGAGATAGGCGGCAGCCTGTCGCATGCTCAGCAGCCGCGGCTTCTCGGTCGGCGCCGCGTCAGTCGTGGTCTCGGTGTCGTGGGTCAGTGTCGCGTTCGTCAGCATGGCGGTTCTCCTCCTGCGTGGTCCGATGCCGCCCGTGGAGCGGCACCGGGACTTCGGTTGGTAGACGGTCACGAAGCGGCGCCGACGCCTTCGTGCACGTGCGTCTCGTAGGCGTGCAGCAGCAGGCGGCGAATGTGGTTCTGCGCGTTGGGGTCGTCGATGGCCCTGAGCAGTGCGAAGTTCTTGCGGTCGCCATGGACGATGAACTGGCGGGACGGGAACGAGACGCTGCGGCCCGAGCCGTCGCGGCGTTCCCAGATGGCGAAGCCCACCAGCTTCAGCCCCGCAAGCTCACCTGCGGTGAAGTGAATCTCCGCGTCCGCCAGTTTGCCCGCCGGTCTGCCCTGTTCGTTCAACAGAATCCTGACGTCGATGCTCATGACAGTTCTCCTGGTTTATGGTTGCTAGGCGTGGGCGAGTTCGGGCTCGAGCTGTGGCGCACCGATGCGGCTCCACAGCCAGTGCTGCAGGGTGTCGAGGCCGACCAGCACGGGGTCGGCTGGCGTGAAGAGATGCTTCGCCTGGCGGTATCGCGCGCGCTGCCAGGCGAGCTCGTTGCTGTTCACGAGGACCAGTCGTGCGGCTTCGCGAGCCCGCACTGTGTCGAGGGCG
>JBFWPD010000263.1:0-6021 GCA_050250175.1 Vicinamibacterales bacterium | reverse complement strand
GACGAGACCGTTGCGCTGTGGGAAACCTACGACGTGGAACACGTCACTCGCTCCGGATACATTGCCGGAGCGCTCGATGAACACCGGGCGATTCATCCCCTGATCCGGCGTCACCCGGAGAGCGGACGACCCCTCGTCTATGCGAGCCCTGGATACGCCAGGCGCGTGTGTGGACTCGACGATGCGATGTCAGCGCGTGTGCTCGCCCGGGTATCAGAGATCATCGAGCCGCTCCAGACGTCACACCGCTGGGAACCGGCCGACCTCATCGTCTGGGACAACCGGGCCGCGGCGCACCGCGCGACCTCTCACGACCCGAGCGAGACGAGACTCCTGTGGCGGGTGCTCGTGAGTACCAGCCCCGTGGCGGCGGCATAGACGAGAAAACGCGCCTAGGCAGACTTTCGTTCGACGAGGGGAAACGCGACTGTCTCTGCCCGAGAGCCGTCCGGCCGGAAGAACCGCACCTCGACTTCGGCGCGCCAGCGGCCGGTAGTCTTCTGCAGGCAGAGCTCGCCGTGCACCTCGATGTCGACTCCGGGGCGCAGCGACGGCATGCCCATGTCGCGCGGCACAGCCGTTGGCGGCTTGAAAACGACGCCGGCAACCGCAGGAACCTGCGCCGTCATCCAATGGGACAGGTTGTTGCTGGCCTCGAGCATGACGACGTGAGTGAGCTCGGTGCGGCCGCGCATGATGGGCGAGTCAGACGGCACCCGCACGATGGCCTGCACCGTATGGCTTGACCCCGTGGCGGTTTCCGTGGACCTCAGATCACCGACGTGGGTCAGGAAGAGGAGTCCCGGAATCCGGGCAGCTTCGTCGGACGTCAACGGTCGCACGTGAGTCACGTTGAAGGAAAATGGGCAGGCACTGGAAGAGAATTTCGGCGAATCTTACAGCCACCTGACTGCGATGTCCACGGACAACGCCCTGTGGGCCGTCAGTACGCACTTCAATCCCTGCCATTATCAGCAGCGGTTGAGGAACCATCGCGTCTTCCGCGAGCGTCTCGGCGTCCCGCTCCTCACCGTCGAGCTCTCATGTGACGGGATCTTCGAGCTCGACGCCGGCGATGCCGATCGCCTCCTTCGATTTCGGACGCGCGACGTCCTCTGGCAGAAGGAACGGCTGCTCAACCTCGCGTTTGCGGCCCTTCCCGAGTCCTGTGATGGCGTGGCCTGGCTGGACGGCGACGTCCTGTTCGAACGCGACGATTGGGCCGCCGATGCGAGCCGTCTCCTCGAGACATCGGCGCTGATACAACTCTACAGTCACTTCACGGATCTGCCGCGCGACGTGACGTCGCCCTCGGTCACGAATGTCATGGGCATTCGGACGGGTGAGTCGTTCGTCTATCAGTACGCGCAGGGTGGCAATGAGTCCGCGCTCTTCGACCAGATGTGGGGAAGCGGCGAAGACCCGGCGGCCGGAGGATCGGAGGTGCGGCGGACGCGCCAGTCAGGGCTCGCGTGGGCCGCCCGGCGCGACGTCCTCCTGCGCCATGGACTCTACGACGCATGCATCCTCGGCAGCGGGGATCGGGCGATCGTCTGCGCCGCGTATGGAAAGCACGCCACGTCAGCGCAGAACTTCCTCCGCAACGAGGCGCAGCGACGTCACTACCTCGAATGGGCCGGGGGTTTCGCTGCCGCGGTTGGCGGGCGTGTGTCATTCGTTCCGGGGCGCGTCTTCCATCTCTGGCACGGCGAGTTCCGCGACAGGCGGTATCGCGAGCGCTGGCGCGATCTCGCGCCCTTCGGCTTTGACCCTCATGTCGATATCGCGGTCGACGAGTCCGGGTGCTGGAGGTGGAACAGCGACAAGCCGGCGATGCATGAGTACGTGAGGCAGTACTTCTCGATGCGGCAGGAAGATGGAGCGCCGCAGGCCTGACGACCGCGTCGGTGCGGTTATCGGGACGGCGGCGTGATGGCTTCGAGGCCGTTCATGTACGGCCGCAGGACGGGCGGGATCGTCACCGACCCATCCGCCTGCTGGTAGTTCTCGAGGATCGCGATGAGCGTCCGGCCGACCGCCAGCCCCGACCCGTTCAGCGTGTGCACGAACTCGGGCTTCCCTGTCCCCTGGGGCCGGAACTTGATGTTCGCGCGGCGCGCCTGGAACGCCTCGGTGTTGCTGCACGAGGAGATTTCCCGATACTGCTGCTGGCTGGGCAGCCAGACTTCGACGTCGTAGGTCTTCGCGGCCGCAGGCCCGAGGTCGCCCGTGCACAGAGCGATCGTGCGGTACGGCAGACCGAGCCGCTCGAGGACGGTTTCGGCGTTCCTGGTGAGGGATTCGAGCTCGTCGTATGAACGCTCGGGAGTCGAGAACTTCACCAGCTCCACTTTGTCGAACTGATGCTGCCGGATCAGACCGCGGACGTCCTGGCCATACGAGCCGGCCTCGCTCCTGAAACAGGGCGTGTAGGCCGTGTACAGAATCGGCAGATCGCGTCCGTCGAGGATCTCGCCCCGGTGCAGATTCGTCAGCGGCACTTCAGCTGTAGGGACCAGATACAGATCCCAATCCCCCGCGATCTTGAAAAGATCGGCTTCGAACTTCGGCAACTGTCCCGTGCCGGTGAGCGACGCGCTGTTCACGAGGAACGGCGGCTCCATCTCGCGATAGCCATGCTCGGTCGTATGCAGATCGAGCATGAAGTTGATCAGCGCCCGTTCCAGCCTCGCGCCGGCGCCGCTCAGCACAGAGAAGCGGGCGCCTGACATCTTCGTGGCACGCTCGAAGTCGAGAATTCCCAGGGCGGGTCCGAGGTCCCAGTGCGCCTGCGGCTCGAAGTCGAACGGACGCGGCGTGCCGCACCGGCGGACTTCCACGTTGTCCGCCGAGCTCTTCCCGACCGGGACGCTGGCATGCGGCAGGTTCGGCAGCGTCATCAGCGCGGTGGTCCGGCGCTGTTCGATGACATCGAGCTCGATGCCGAGCTGCTTGATCTGCTGCGCGCGTGCGCGATTGGCTTCGAACACCGGCGTGGCATCGATGCCCTGGCGCTTCGCGCGCGCGATCTCGTCGCCGGACGTGTTCTGCGCCCGCTTCAGTCCCTCGACCTCCGGAATGAGGCGCCGTCGCGCCGCTTCGAGCGTGGCGAGCTCCTCGAGGGTCTTGTCGGGATCGAGACCCCGGCTCCTGAGGCCGTCGCGAACCGCGTCGGGGCGCTCCCTGAGATGGTTGGGGTCGATCATGTTGGAGGACTCATTGTAGCGTCTCACGCAGAGCTGGGGTCCGAGCCGGCCTCTGATACGATGCTCGCGTGACTCAAACGGTTCGAAAAGCCGTCTTCCCGGCGGCGGGACTCGGCACGCGGTTTCTGCCCGCCACCAAGGCGCAGCCCAAGGAGATGCTGCCCCTCGTCGACAAGCCGATCATCCAGTACGGCGTCGAAGAAGCGGTCGCCTCCGGGGTCAGCAACATCATTCTCGTCACCGGACGCGGCAAGAACGCGATCGAGGATCACTTCGATGTCGCCGTCGAGCTCGAGACGTTCCTCGAAGCGCGCGGCAAACGCGATCAGCTCGCCGAGATCCGCAAGATCTCGAACATGATCAACTTCGCCTACGTCAGGCAGGGGGAACCGCTGGGCCTCGGACACGCCGTCCTGGTCACCCGGGATCTCGTCGGCGACGAACCCTTCGCGGTCATCCTCGGGGACGACGTGATCGACGCGAACCCTCCGGCGATCAAGCAGCTGATCGACGTGTTCGAGCAAGTGCAGGGTCCGGTGATCGCCGTCGAGCGCGTCCCGCGCAAGGACATCTCGAGCTACGGTGTCATCGCGCCCGCAGCCGACCGGATGGCCGAGGGGGTCTACAGGATCGCGGACCTGGTGGAGAAGCCGCTCGTCGATGAAGCGCCGTCCGACCTTGCCATCATCGGACGCTACATCCTGACGCCCGACATCTTCCCCGCGCTCAGCGCGATCAAGAGCGATCGCACCGGTGAGATTCAGCTGACCAACGGCCTGCGCGAGCTGCTCAAGTCGCGGCCGATTTATGCCTGCCTGATCGACGGCGTGCGGCACGATACCGGCAACAAGCTCGGGTTCCTCAAAGCGGTCACCTACTTCGCTCTGAAGCGACCCGACCTGGCCGGCCCCTTCACCGACTATCTCGAGTCGATCCTCGAACGAAATATTGCAGATTGAAGATTGAAGATTGGCGGTGAAAAATCGGCGTGACGGGGCTCGCGACCGAAGGGCCTACGAAGCCTTCGGGGCCGTACCGGCGGACGTGCTGTCGGTCGACGCCGTGCTCTTGTCAGTCTTCGTCGACTCCTTCGACTCGGTGGACGTGGCGTCCTTCGACCCCGACTTGTCGTCGCCGGACTTGGCATCGGGTACCTTCGCGGCACCCCCACCCGGCTGGTCCTTGCGCGCGTAGTCGGTGATGTACCAGCCGCTTCCCTTGAACTGAAACGCAGGCGCCGACTGCATCTTGTGGACGGCGCCGCCGCACACGGGGCAGGCCTCCGGCGGCGGATCCGACAACCGCTGGATCTTCTCGAAGCGGTGGCCGCACTTCTCGCACTGGTATTCGTAAAGAGGCATGTTCCTTACTCGAGCACGTCGCCGTTGTCAGGACCGAGCATCAACTCGCGATGGAGCCAGAAGGGCGCGGTGCCGTTCCCGAGCAGCGTGTCGTGAAACGAGCGGAGTGAGAACGCCTTGCCCATCTTCTGTTTGTAGTCCTGCCGCAGCTTGAGCAGCATCAGCTTGCCCGCGGTATAGACGAGGTACGTCGGGTCGAAGGTGCCGCGCTCCGCCTCGCGGCGGGCGCTGGCTTCCTCCAGATATGCCTCGTCGCGGAACATCCGCACACCCTGCTCGACCGAAAGGTCTTCGGCGTGCAGCTTGATGCAGACGATGAAGCGAACGAGACGAACGAGCGCTTCAGCGAGCTGTCCAAGCCTGACCGCGGGATCTTCACGGCCGAAACCGGCGTCGACCATCATCTGCTCGCAGTAGTGCGCCCAGCCCTCGACGAAGGATGCCGGCGAGAAGAGGATCGACTTGCGCACCTTCGACTCCACGCGGCGGAGATGCTGGTAGTGGAGAAAGTGGCCCGGATAGACCTCGTGGATCGACATCGACCACAGCGTCGGGACGTTGTAGTCACGCAGGTGTTCCTGCTGCCGGGCCGCCGGCCACGACGGATCCGCGTCGGTGAGGTAGTAATAGGCGCGCGACGGCTTCGACTCGAACGGCCCCGGCGTCCACATGCTCGCGAACGACCACCGGTAGAAGTCGGGCGTGGGCGCGACGGTCACGGGATCGCCTTCAGGGAGCGACACGATCGCCTGACGTTCGAGGAATGTCCGCAGCTCGTCGAGCTGCTCGCGGCCGGCGTTCACCAGCGCCCCCGGGGCCGGGTGCGCTGACTTCGTTCTGGCCCAGGCCTCGAACGGATCGCCGCCGTTCATCCGGCCTGCGTGGGCCTTGAAGGCGTCCTGCGTCGCCTGCAACTCTCGCATCGCGATGCCGAGAAGCCGCTCGACGGGAAGGGTGATGCCCTCCTCCAGTCGAAGCTTCTGCTCGAATCGATCGCGGCCGAGCCGGAACGAGGCGCGCGCGCGGGGCGCGACTTCCGTCTCGAGATGGGCGATGTAGCCTGCGACAGCCGCAGATGCTTCCGTCTGCGCATCCGCCAGATCGCTGAGCAGATTGATGTCGTCGAGACTCGAGAAGGCGCGAGGAAGATCCTCGTCGATGAAGGTCAGCGCGCCCTTCATCGTTTCGAGACCGACCTTCACGAAGATCCCCGGGGGATCCTTGATGTTGTCGCGCGCCGACTGAATCAATCGCGGGGTCTGCCGGAGCTTCGAGAGGACACGGCGCGCGCGATCGGCAACCGGCGCATGCGTGAAGAGGGCCTGGCTGGCGAGGCTCGACGCCAGGATGTCCGCGTAGAACTGCGGATTCCTCTCCCAGGTACGAACGTTCTCGAGCTCGAACATCCGCGCCTCGAGATGAGACGTCAGCATGCGATGCTCGAGCCGCTCGAC
>JBFWPD010000262.1:0-6032 GCA_050250175.1 Vicinamibacterales bacterium | reverse complement strand
CTGCGCCGAGTTGATTGTCCGCAGCGAGCCGATAGCGGACGCCTCGTTGCCCGACATGCGTGCGCGAAGCAGCCCCGGCACCGCAATGGCGGCGATGATGCCGATGATCGCCACGACGATCAGCAGCTCGATGAGCGTGAAACCCTTGGCATCGCGAATCTTCATCTGATTTCTCCTTATGAGCGATTCTTTTGGTGCTTGCCCCGTTGCACTATCGCCGGGTGCGCGCTGCCTGGAGCTAACAGCAACCGGGATGCCAAGGCTCAAGCATATCCGCTTGATCCACTAAATCACTAATAACACACAGGTTAATCGATCGAAGACCGAGTGGCCTGCCGCGCGACGTGGACCAAAGCGAGGGGCGAGTGACAATTATTGTCTACGCGGGTCGACGAAGACTGTCAAGGGGCCGCAAGGTCCTTCACGTCCTGGCACCAGCACCTCGAGCACCTTGAGCACCTGAAGGACCCTGAGGACCCTGAGGACCTCAAGTCCCTTGTCATCGTAAGTTGTACTTCTTCACGTAATACCTGAACGACCTGAAGCTCATTCCCAGCAGCTCCGCCGCCCGCACCTGCACCCCGCCCGCGCGCTGAAGGGCCTGCGCGATGTACACGCGTTCGATCTCCTTGACATGAGCCTCGAGGTCGAAACCGCCGTCGGGCAGCAGGTCCGGGGCGACGCCGGTTCGCGGCGCCAGGCCGCGCACGGATGGCGGCAGGCTTTCGGGAAGAATCGTGGGCGACGACTCGAGCGCCACGGCACGCTCGATGACGTTCTCGAGCTCACGGATATTGCCCGGCCAGTCGTGCTTCAGAAGCAGCTCCATCGCCCCGTGGGCGATTCCCGAGATCGGTTTCTCCATCTGCTCCGAGTACTTGGCCAGGAAGTGTTCGGCCAGCAGCGGAATATCCTCGCGGCGGTCTCTCAGCGGAGGCAGCACGATCGGAATGACGTTGATCCTGTAGTACAGGTCCTCACGGAAGCGTCCCTCGGCGACGGCCTTCCCGAGATCCTGATTGGTGGCGGCAATGACGCGGATATCCGCCTGCAACTCTTCGAGGCCGCCGACGCGCCGGAACCGCCGCTCCTGCAGCACGCGAAGCAGCTTGACCTGCATCACCGCGCTCATCTCCCCGATCTCGTCGAGGAAGATGGTGCCCTTTTCCGCGACTTCGAGCAGCCCCTTCTTGTTGGTCTCGGCGCCGGTGAATGCGCCGCGCATGTGACCGAAGAGCTCGGACTCGAGCAGCGTCTCCGGCATGGCGCCGCAGTTCAGCGCAACGAGCGGCTTCTCGCGTCGCAAGGAGTGATAGTGGACGGCCTGGGCGACCATGCCCTTGCCGGTGCCCGACTCCCCCGTCAGCAGGATCGTGCTGCTCGTCCTCGCGACGGTCTCGACCATCTTGAAGACCTCGAGCATCGTCTCGCTGCGGCCGATCATGTTCGCGAAGGTATGCGGGAGGCCCAGCGTGCGCTTCAGCAGGACGTTTTCCTGCCGGATCTGCCGGTTCTCGATCTTCTCCCGCACCTTCATCTTGAGCAGGTCGATGTCGAAGGGCTTGCTCAGGTAGTCGCACGCGCCAAGCCGCATCGCCTCGACAGCCGTTTCCGTCGACGCAAAGGCCGTGATCATGATCCCGAGGATGTCCTGGTCGACGCGCTTCGCTGCGCGGAGCACGTCCACGCCGCTCAGGTCCGGCATCTTGATGTCGGAGATCAACAGGTCGATCGGTTCGCGCTCGATCAGGTCGATTGCGCTCCGGCCATTCTCGGCAAGGATGACCTCGTAACCCTCTCGCCTGAGAACGATGGCCAGCAGCTCGCGCATCGACCGCTCGTCGTCGACGACGAGGATCCGTGGCGGACGGCGTCCAGCGGGCGCATTCTCGCTCGGGGCGGCAGCGTCGGCGCGTCTCATGCGGGCACCGCCGTCTTGGCCGGCAGGCGCACGGACACGGTGGTGCCGGTTCCAGGCTGCGAGCTGACCAGAATCTCCCCGTGATAATCGGTCACGATGCGATGAACGATCGCGAGACCAAGTCCGCTGCCTCGCTCAAAGCTTCCGTGAAATGGTTGAAACAGGCTGTCGAGCTGATCGGCAGGGATGCCGATCCCCTCGTCTCTGACAGTAATCACGACCGCTCCGCTCCCCGTTTCCACGCCCGCCGACAGCCGAAGCCGTCCGCCGTCCGGCATGGCCCGCAGACCGTTGGTGGCGAGGTTCCACACGATCTGCTTGATCTGTCCCTCGTCGGCTTCGAACCAGACGCCCTCCGGGGCGTCGACCTCCACCGAATGTGCGTCGTTGACTTCGCTGCTGTTGCGAAGCAGAAGCGCAGCATCGTGCAGCGCGCGGCTGACATCGAACCGCTGGATCGCGAAGCGCTGCGGACGTGCGTACGCCAGAAACGATCGGATGGTCGTGTTCAGCCGCTCCGACTCGCGGAGCACGATGTCCATCAGCTGACTCTGCTCGCTGTTGAGCGCCAGTTCCTGGCGCAGGATCTGGATCGACCCGGACATCGACGCGAGGGGATTCCGGATCTCGTGAGCGATCCCCGCCGCCATCTCGCCCACGGCCGCCAGGCGCTGCTGCAGGCGCGCATCACGCTCGAGCTTTTTCAGGTTCGTCACGTCCTGAAACGTCGCGAGGAATCCGGTGCGGCCGCCCGGGGTCTCGAGGTGCGCGACGCCCACACCAATCTCGATGTCGCCACGCCCGTCAGGCGTGCGGTAGCGGTACTCGACGCGGTGCACCTTGCCGGGCTCCAGGCCGTCGAAGGCCGCGTCGAGTCCGGCCGGGAGCTGCAGGGCGGCTTCGAGCGGGCGGCCGATGACCTGCGACAGCGACTGCCCCGTGATGACTTCCGCCCCTCGATTGAAGGTCAACACGCGCTGCGTCCGGTCGGTCGTGACGAGGCCGCTCGGAAGGCTGTCGATCACATGCTGGTTGAACGCCTGCAGATCCGCGATCTGGGAGGAGGCCTGCTCGAGACGGACGTCTGCCGATCGGACGCCTTCGGCGAGCGACCCACTCAGAAGCGCCACGGCGAAGAAGCCAAACACGTTGAGCGCAACCGTGTACTGCGCGACTGAGGCAGGAGGCAGCGGGCTGGTCGTCACGAGCCACTGCCAGCCCAGAAGGTCCGCGGCCGTCAGGTATTGCGCGAGCACCAGACCGCCATAGAGCAGGGTGCTGAACGTCGCAACGAGGATGCCGCCGCGGCGGAACTGGAGCACGCTCGCGGCAACGATCGGAAGCACATAGAGCGGGCTGAACACACTCGTCACGCCGCCGGTGAAGCAGATGAATGCCGACACGATCAGCGCGTCGCCCGCCAGCTGCACGTCGATGAGCCAGCGGTGACGTTCGACCAGACTCACCGTGAAGGCGTACACGAGCGTGAGGCCGAAGACGAGGCCTATCAGGAACAGATACGGATTGATGGGAAAGGCTCCCGGCTGCCGGATCTGCGCGACGATGGCTCCGCCGAGCAGCATGGTGCCGATCACGGCACGCACGCCGATGAGCCACGCCAGCTTCCGACGCAGTTCGGTGTTCTTCATCCCCTACCCATCCCGCCCTTCCCGCCCTTCCAGCCCTTCCAGCCCTTCCAGCCCATCCCACCCTAAGAAAGCTTCGCGATCAGATCGAAGATCGGGAGATACATCGAGATGACGATGCCTCCGACGATGACGCCGAGCACCGAGATCATCACCGGCTCGAGAAGCGTCAGCAGACCGGCAACGGCCGTATCGACTTCCTCTTCGTAGAAGTCCGCGATCTTTGCGAGCATGGTGTCGAGGGCGCCGGTCGCCTCGCCCACGCCAATCATCTGGATGACCATCGCGGGGAACACGGCCGTTTCCCTGAGCGGTGCGGCGATCGTCTCGCCTCGCTCGATGCTCTTCCTCGTGGCCATCACGGCGTCCTCCACGACGGCGTTGCCCGCCGTCCTGGCGGTGATGTCGAGGCCGTCGAGAATCGGGACGCCTGAGCTGATGAGCGTTGCCAGCGTCCGGCAGAACCTGGCAACCGCGATCTTGCGGAGAATCGACCCGATGATCGGCAGCTTCAACAGCGTGCCGTCGACCATGCGCCTGCCGTTGTGCGTGTTGTAGTAGTTCCTGAACAGAAACCCGCCGACCATGAAGAGACCGACGAGAAACGGGAAATAGAACACCAGGTTCTCGCTCGCGGCAATCACGATGCGCGTCGGCAGCGGAAGCTCCGCGCCCATGCCTTCGAAGAGTTGGGCGAAGGTCGGAATCACCTTCCAGAGAATCACGCCGACGACGAGCGCCGCGATCGTGATGACCGCGGCGGGATAGATCATCGCGGACTTGACCTGGCTGGCCAGCTTGACGGCCTTCTCGATGTAGGTCGCGAGCCGCTTGAGAATCGTATCGAGGATGCCGCCTGCCTCTCCGGCCGCGATCATGTTCGTGTAGAGCGGATCGAACGTCTTCGGATAGCGGCGCATGGCGTCGGCGAGGGAGGCGCCTCCCTCCACGTCCGATCGCGTCTGCAGGATGACCGCAGAGAAGTTCCTGTCCTCCTCCTGGCTCCCGAGGATGTCGAGGCACTGCACGAGCGGCAGGCCGGCGTCGATCATCACGGAGAACTGACGCGTGAACACGGCCAGGTTCTTGGCCTTGACCCTCTTATCGAGCGACCCGCTCTTCGCCCGAGCCGCCGCCCTGGTCTTCGACGCCGTGATCCGTGTGACGAGCACCTGCTCGCGCCGCAGGGCTGCCACGACTGCGTCCATCGTGTCGGCCACGCGCTCGCCACTTACGGTCTGCCCCGAGCGGGTCCGTCCGGAATAGGCAAATGTCGGCATCCTTGATTCCTAGTTCCTAATTCCCAATTCCCAATTTCTCACGCCGGCCGCCCGGTTCGTCCAAGCCCGGCGCCCGCCACGACTCCAACGCCCCGGTTGATCATCTCCTGCAGCTCGTCGCGCATCGAGGAGGCGCCGAGCGCCGTCTCGAGCGTGATGATCCGTTTCATGTAGAGGCTGGCCAGCGATTGGTTGGCGGTCTGCATGCCGAACTTCTCCTGTCCGGTCTGCATCGCTCCGTAGATCTGGTGAATCTTGTCGTCGCGGATCAGATTCCTGATCGCGGGCGTCGGCACCATGATCTCGAGCGAGGCGACTCTCCCCTTACCGTCTGCCTTGGGCAGCAGCGCCTGACAGACGATGCCCTCGAGCACCAGGGACAGCTGCGTCCGGATCTGCGCCTGCTGGTTGGCCGGGAAGATGTCGATGATGCGGTTGATCGTCTGCGCCGCCGAGTTGGTGTGCAGCGTCGCGAACGTCAAATGTCCGGTCTCGGCGATCTTCAGCGCGGCTTCGACGGTCTCGAGGTCGCGCATCTCGCCGATGAGCACGATGTCCGGGTCCTCGCGCAGGGCAGCGCGCAGCGCGTTCGAGAAGCTGCTGGTATCGCTGTGCACCTCGCGCTGGTTGACCAGACAGCCCTTGTGCTGGTGAATGTATTCGATGGGATCCTCAATCGTGAGGATGTGGTCCTTCCGCTCGGTGTTGATCTTGTCGATCATCGCCGCGAGCGTCGTCGACTTGCCGCTGCCCGTCGGCCCGGTCACGAGCACGAGACCACGAGGACGCTCGGCCAGGGTCGCAATGACCGGTGAGAGTCCCAGCTCGCCGAACGCGCGAATCTTCTCGGGGATGAGCCGGTAGACGGCGCCCACCGCTCCCCGCTGGTTGAAGACGTTGCAGCGGAATCGCGCGACGCCCTTGATGCCGAACGAAAAGTCGAGCTCGAGCGTCTCCTCGAAGCGCTTCTTCTGCGCATCGGTCAGGACGCTGTACACCAGCTGTTTGGTCTGAGACGGCGTCAGGTTCTCGTGAGGCAGCCGCTGCAGATGACCGTGGACACGGATCTGGGGCGGCGAGTCGGACGTGATGTGCAGGTCCGACCCGTTCTGCTCGACGAGCGTTTTCAAGAGATCCGGCAGGGTTACCATTCGCGTCTCCAGTAGGCAGGACGGGCGGGACGGG
>JBFWPD010000261.1:0-6034 GCA_050250175.1 Vicinamibacterales bacterium | reverse complement strand
AGGCCGTCTCGATCCCCGGTGGAGAACGCCATGGACCTGCACACGCTGATCGATCGCGCCCGCAGCGAATTCAACGAGATGCCCGGCCTGCGTCTGACCTTGCCTCAGGCATCGCGCCTGTGGAATCTCGACGTCGCGTCGTGCGAGCGGATCATCGACGCCCTCGTGGGCGATGCGTTTCTCCGCTGGACGTCCGCTGGTTCGGTGGTCAGGGTCGATCGGAGCGGCGCTGCGACTGCAGCCATTCCACGCGCACCGCGGACGATGCACGCAGAACGCCCTGGCTAGGAAAGCGGCGCGGGCAGATTCGACTTGCCCATCAGGTGCAGGTCGATTCCTCGTGCTGCCGAGCGGCCCTCGGCGATGGCCCAGACGATCAGGGATTGACCGCGCTGCATGTCGCCGGCGGTGAAGACGCCGGGAACGCTGGTCATCCATCGCTCGTCGCGTGCGACGGTGCCGCGCTCGGTGAGCTTCACGCCGAGATCCTTCAGCAGTCCGTTCGTCTCGGGGCCGACGAACCCCATCGCGAGCAGGACGAGGTCGGCCTTGATCTCGATCTCGCTGCCGCCGACGGGCCTGAACTCCGTGCGCCCGTTCTGCTGCACCGGTTCCACCGTGACGGCGTGCAGTGTGCGCACGTGCCCCTGACTGTCGCCGCTGAACTTCTGCGTCGCGATGGAGTAGAGACGCTCGCCGCCCTCCTCGTGAGCCGACGAGACGCGGAAGATGTTGGGCCACTGCGGCCAGGGATTGCCAGTGGCGCGGGTGTCCGGCGGACGCGTGAGGAGCTCGAGCTGATGCACCGAGAGTGCTCCCTGACGGTGTGCCGTGCCGAGGCAGTCCGCGCCGGTGTCGCCGCCCCCGATGATCACGACGTGCTTGTCCTTCGCCGTGATGAATCGCTCGTCCGGAATCTCGTCGCCCTCGCAGCGCTTGTTCTGGAGGGTGAGATAGTCCATCGCGAAATGGATCCCCTTCAGATCGCGGCCCGGCACGGGCAGGTCACGCGGACGCGTTGATCCCCCCGCAAGCAGCACGGCCTCGAATCCTTCGCGCAGGGCCTGGATGGAAATGTCCACACCCACGTTCACGCCCGTCTTGAACAGGACGCCGGCTTCCAGCATCAGTGCCAGGCGCCGATCGAGAAAGCGCTTCTCGAGCTTGAACTCCGGGATCCCATAGCGCAGCAGCCCGCCGATCCTGTCGGCACGCTCGAACACCGTCACCCAATGGCCGGCGCGATTCAACTGCTCGGCGGCCGCAAGGCCGGCCGGCCCAGACCCGACGACGGCGACGCGCTTGCCGGTGCGGGTGTCCGGCGAGGAGGACTTCACCCAGCCTTCGTCGAACGCGCGGTCGATGATGGAGACCTCGACGGCCTTGATCGTCACCGCGTCGTTGTTGATGCCGAGCACGCACGATCCTTCGCAGGGCGCAGGGCAGAGGCGTCCCGTGAACTCCGGGAAGTTGTTCGTTGCGTGGAGGCGGTCGATCGCCTCGCGCCAGTGATTGCGATAGACGAGATCGTTCCAGTCGGGGATCAGATTCCCGAGCGGACAGCCGCTGTGGCAGAACGGAATGCCGCAGTCCATGCAGCGCGCCGCCTGCCCCTGAAGCGCCTCTTCGGGATAGGGAAGATAGACCTCGCTCCAGTCCTGGATGCGCTCCTCGACTGGACGCGTCGGCGCCTTCTTCCGTTGAATCTCGAGAAACCCTGTGACTTTACCCATTGACGGCCGCTCCGGTCAGCTCTTCCAACGACGCTGCGCGGCCTGCCGCCGCCGCACGTGCCTGTGCCGCAAGCACGCGTTTGTAGTCTCTCGGCATGACCTTGACGATCTGCCGCAGCGACTTCTCGAACTCCTGGAGCACCCGCACGCCGACAGTGCTGCCCGTGAGGGCGACGTGCTGCTCGATCAGCCGCCTCAGGGCCTGGATGTCGTCGAGCGCATCGACCGGCTCGAGATCGACCATCTCCTTGTTGCAGCGCCGCGGGAACGTGCCATCGACGTCGAGCACGTACGCCGCGCCGCCGCTCATGCCGGCCGCGAAGTTCCGCCCGGTGCGCCCGAGCACGACGACACGGCCGCCGGTCATGTACTCGCACCCGTGATCGCCAATCCCTTCGACCACGGCCGACGCGCCGCTGTTGCGGACGGCGAACCGTTCGCCTGCCAGACCGCGGAAGTAGGCCTCACCGCTCGTCGCCCCGTAGAGCGCGACGTTCCCAATCAGGATGTTCTCTTCGGCCGCGAACCGTGCGGCCTTCGGCGGATACACGATCAGCTTCCCGCCCGACAGGCCCTTGCCGATGTAGTCGTTCGCGTCGCCCTCGAGCGCCATGGTGATGCCCTTCGGCACGAACGCACCGAAGCTCTGACCTGCCGATCCGGTCAACTGCAGCCGGATGGTGTCGTCGGGAAGTCCGTTGCCGCCGTGACGGCGCGTCACTTCGTACCCGAGCATCGTGCCGACGGTGCGGTTCACGTTCCTGATCGGCGACTCGATGGATACCGGCGTGCCCTGTTCGAGCGCGGGCAGCGCGCGGCGGATCAGCTCGTTGTCGAGCGCCTTGTCCAGCGCGTGGTCCTGCGCGATGAGCTGACGACGCGGACCGCCAGGCGCCGCGTCGTGCAGGATCGCGGAGAAGTCGAGCCCCTTCGCCTTCCAGTGATCGACCGCCGCACGGAAGTTGAGCCGATCGACCCGTCCGACCATCTCGTCGACGGTGCGGAACCCGAGCTCGGCCATGTACTCGCGCACTTCCTGCGCGATGAACTGGAAGAAGTTCACGACGAACTCGGGCTTGCCCGTGAAGTGTTTCCGGAGCTCCGGATCCTGTGTCGCGACGCCGACCGGGCACGTATTCAGATGGCAGACGCGCATCATGATGCAGCCCGACACGACGAGCGGCGCCGTCGCGAAGCCGAACTCCTCGGCGCCCATCAGCGCCGCGATCACGACGTCGCGGCCGGTCTTCAGCTGGCCGTCCACCTGCACGACGATGCGGTCGCGGAGCCGGTTCAGCATGAGCACCTGCTGCGTCTCGGCGAGACCGAGCTCCCAGGGCACGCCGCCGTGCTTGATCGACGTGAGCGGCGACGCGCCGGTCCCGCCGTCGTGGCCCGAGATGAGCACGACGTCGGCGTGCGCCTTGGCGACACCCGCGGCCACCGTCCCGACGCCGGCAAGCGCCACCAGCTTCACGTGGATGCGCGCGAGCGGATTCGAGTTCTTCAGGTCGTGGATCAGCTGTGCGAGATCCTCGATCGAATAGATGTCGTGGTGCGGCGGAGGCGAGATGAGCCCGACGCCGGGCGTCGCGTAGCGCACCTTCGCGATCCACGGGTACACCTTGTGTCCGGGCAGCTGTCCGCCCTCGCCGGGCTTCGCGCCCTGTGCCATCTTGATCTGCAGGTCGTCGGCGTTGACCAGATACTCGCTCGTCACGCCGAAGCGTCCGGAAGCGACCTGCTTGACGGCGCTTCGCCGTGAATCGCCGTTCGGGTCGGGCGTGTACCGTGCCGGATCCTCGCCGCCCTCGCCGGTATTCGACTTGCCGCCGATCCGGTTCATCGCGATGGCCAGCGTCTCGTGGACTTCCTGGCTGATCGAGCCATACGACATCGCGCCGGTCGCGAAGCGCTTCACGATCGATTCGACGGGCTCGACCTCGTCGATGGGAATCGGCTCGGACGCGGGCTTGAGCTCGAGCAGGCCGCGCAGCGTCGCGCGCTTCTGGCTCTGGTCGTCCACCAGCCGCGTGTAGTCCTTGAAGATGGCGTACTGGCCGCTGCGCGTCGCGTGCTGCAGCTTGTAGACGGTCTCCGGGTTGAACAGGTGGAACTCGCCGTCGCGGCGCCACTGGTACTCGCCGCCCCAGTCGAGCTCTTCCTCGTTGAGCGCACGCGCCGGGAATGCACGCTCGTGACGCAGGCGTACCTCTTCCGCGATCACGTCGATGCCGACGCCGCCGATCCGCGACGGCGTGCGCGTGAAGTACCGATCGACCAGCGCGCGGTCGAGGCCCACCGCCTCGAAGACCTGCGCGCCGCAGTAGCCGGCAAGGGTCGAGATGCCCATCTTGGACATCACCTTGAGGATGCCCTTGTTGAGCGCCTTGACGTAGTTCCTGACCGCCTGCCTGTGCGTGACGCCCGTGAGCAGTCCGCTCCGGATCATGTCGCCGAGCGACTCGAATGCCAGATACGGATTGACGGCGCCCGCGCCGTAGCCGATGAGCAGCGCGCAGTGATGCACTTCGCGCGCGCTTCCGGATTCGACCACCAGCGCGCACCGCGTCCGCTTGCCCTGGCGCACGAGGTGATGGTGCACGCTCGACGTGGCCAGCAGGCTCGGAATCGGCACGCGGTCGCGATCCATGTCGCGGTCCGAGAGGATCAGGATCGTGTAGCCCGCGTCGACGGCCGCGCTCGCGCGCCGGTTCAGATCCTCGAGGGCCCGCTCGAGTCCCTTCGGATTGTCCGTGGCGGAGAAGAGCATCGAGATCCGTGTCGAGCGGAAGCCGGGCTCGTACACGTGCCGCAGCTTGGCGAGCTGATCGTTGTCGATGATCGGGTACTTGATCGTGATCTGCCGGCACGACTCCGGACGCGGATCGAGCAGGTTCCCCTCGGGGCCGATCGTCGACTCCATCGAGGTGACGAGCTCCTCGCGGATCGCGTCGAGCGGCGGATTCGTCACCTGCGCGAAGACCTGCTTGAAATAGTCGTAGAGCGGCCGCGGCCGATCAGACAGCGCGGCAAGCGCCGTATCGGTGCCCATCGAGCCCACGGGCTCTTCGCCGTTGACCGCCATCGGCGCGAGGATCAGCCGGAGATCCTCGTGGGTGTAGCCGAACACCTGCTGCCGCCGCGTGACCGTCTCGTGGCTCGGGGGCGGCAGGTACGGCGGGTCGGGCAGATCCTCGATGTCGATCAGGTGCGACAGCCACTCCTGATACGGATGCGCCGATGCCAGCTCCTTCTTCACCTCGTCGTCGGACACGATGCGGCCGCGCGCCGTGTCCACGAGGAAGATCCGGCCGGGGTGCAGCCGTTCCTTCAGCACGATGTCCTCGGGCGGGATGTCGAGGACGCCGACCTCGGACGCCATGATGACCCGGTCGTCCTTCGTCACGTAGTAGCGCGACGGACGCAGACCGTTGCGGTCGAGCACCGCGCCGATGACCGTGCCGTCGGAGAACGCGATCGACGCCGGACCGTCCCACGGCTCCATGAGCGACGAGTGATAGGCGTAGAACGCCTTCAGCTCGGGCGACATGCTCTCGTGGTTCGCCCAGGGCTCGGGAATCATCATCAGGAGCGCGTGCGGCAGCGACCGCCCGGTCATGACGAGGAACTCGAGCACGTTGTCGAAGGTCGCCGTGTCGCTGCCGCCTTCACGAATGACGGGCAGCACGCTCGCGAGGTCGTCGCCGAGCAGATCCGACTCGAGCAGGCCTTCGCGCGCACGCATCCAGTTGATGTTGCCCGTCAGCGTGTTGATCTCGCCGTTGTGCGCAATGTAGCGGTACGGGTGCGCGAGCGGCCACGCGGGGAACGTGTTCGTGCTGAACCGCTGATGGACGAGGGCCAGCGCCGACGCCAGATCGGGATCCGACAGATCCGGGAACATCGGCTCCATCTGTCTCGCCGTCAGCATGCCCTTGTAGATGAGCGTGTTCGACGACAGGCTGCAGATGTAGGTCGCCTTGCGCGACTCCTCCGGGATCGGCAGCTTGTCGACAGCCTTCTCGATCCGCTTGCGGAGCACGTAGAGCTTCCGCTCGAAAGCCGAGGGGCGGCCGTCGTACGGCCCTGCCGGCACACCCTGTCCGCCCTGGCCGATGAACACGTGCACGAAGGACGGCTCGACGCGGACGGCGCTCGGTCCGACCGGGCTGTCGTCGGTCGGCACGTCGCGCCAGCCGAGCAGCCGCTGGCCCTCTTCAGCCGTGATACGGGCGACGAGCTCCTGCACGAGCGCGCGAGCCTCTGGATCGCGCGGCAGGAACACCAGTCCCGCGCCG
>JBFWPD010000260.1:0-6069 GCA_050250175.1 Vicinamibacterales bacterium | reverse complement strand
TGCCGATGAGTCGGGTGCGCGTGCTCTTGATACGCGTGAATGTGGAATGGCTGCGGCCCGTTGATGCCAACGAGCAGCGCAGCAAGCACAATCCTCAGCCCTGCGCGGATCACTCAGTGAGTCTAAGTAAGAACGCTGAGTGGGTCAAACTTGGACGGCGGCGCCTGTGGCCTTGCTTCTCGGCCACGACCGGGGCATAGTCGCTGCCCACCCGCGCGCCCGCGGGAGTCATTCCACAACCTCAAAGCCCTCACTACCAGGCTCCAGGGGAGGCGTCATCCTCGCAGTCGCCGGTTGCAGCGCCACAGTCTTTGGCTGTGAACCGCGTTCGATTCGGACTCGAGCTCTGGAGCCCCCAAGTGCATTGCCGTGATTCACTCCTCGCGCGAACGCCCCTCGGGTTTCTGGATGGCCTCGAGGCGCTCTCGAATCGAGGGCAGGGCCATCCAGATCCGAAGTCGGGCTGCGAGTCCGTTCGCGACAGTCTCAAAGGCTCGGCGCTGCGCCGGTCCCTCTTGAACGATCGCCGGGTCCTCAAAACTCCAGTGGATCCGATCTGGATCACCGGGAAAGGCGGGACAGGTCTCTGCAGCTCGATCGCAGACCGTAATGACGAAATCGAATGGCTCGCCAGCGAAGCGATTCATGTGCTTGGGTCGTAATCCTGCAGGGTCGATATCGAACTGCTCTTGTAGGACGTCACGGGCGACCGGATGAACCATGGGTTCCGGGTGAGTGCCAGCGCTGAAGACGTCGACTCCGTCACCAGACAGTTTTCTGAGCAAGGCCTCCGCCATCTGTGAGCGCGCAGCGTTGCCGGTGCAGAGAAAGAGCACTCGCAGGCGGTCCATACGCTAGAATCATATCCGATCCTCCGAATATGGTTGAAGATGCGGCTGAACTCTTCCGCGCCATCGCCGACCCAACCCGGCTGCGTATCTTGCATCTGCTTCGGTCGGGTGAACTCTGTGTGGGCGACCTTGTGACGGTGCTGCGCGTTCCCCAACCGACAGCGTCCAGGCATCTCACAGCCTTGCGAAAGGCAGGGTTCGTCGCCGCTCGCAAACACAGCTACTGGACGTTTTACGCGCTCGTGCCGGCACGCACAGGACTTCGACGCAAACTGCTCGACTGCCTCGATGCCGACAAGATTGGCCGTTCGAGAGATCAGAAGCGGTTGGATGCTGTGCGCCGACATGGGGGCTGTTGCCCCATGTGACGCCTCAGCATTTCCTCATGCACACAGACAGTGCTCGTCGAATCGTCGCAGAAGGCGTCGGGACCTCGCTGCTCCTGGCTGCCGTCGTAGGCTCCGGCATCATGGGAGACCGCCTCGCTGGCGGGAACGTCGCGATTGCCCTGCTTGCGAACACGATCGCGACAGGTGCCGCTCTGGTCGCGTTGATCCTGACGTTCGGCCCCGTATCGGGCGGCCACTTCAACCCGGCAGTCACTCTCGCCGACGCCTCACAAGGCGGCATCGTTTGGCAGCTTGTGCCAGGATACGTGGCTGCTCAGATTGTGGGCGCCTACCTCGGCGTGCTCGCCGCGCACGGAATGTTCGTTGAGCCGCTATTCATGATCTCGGTCCGTGACCGGAGCGGTTCTGCACAGGTGTTGAGCGAGTTCATCGCCACGTTCGGCCTGCTAGCCGTCATCTCGGGAAGCTCGCGTCGACGCCCGAGCGCGGTGCCGTTTGCCGTCGGGGCATACATCACCGCGGCGTACTGGTTCACCGCTTCGACTTCGTTTGCGAATCCTGCGGTGACGATTGCCAGGAGCGTGACCGATACTTTCGCGGGCATTCGTCCTACGGATGTGCCAGGGTTCGTCGGCGCGCAACTGCTCGGCGCTGCCGCGGCGACGCTGCTCTTTCGCTGGCTCGTCCCCGTGTTTCCGAAGAAGGCTGAAGAAATCGTTGTCGCGCGAACAGCGCCTGGCGACCAATGATCACCGTACTCTTCGCATGCGTACAGAACGCGGGCCGGTCGCAGATGGCCGCGGCGTTCTTCAATGCGATCTCGGATCCTCAGAAGGCCCGAGCCGTGTCTGCTGGAATTCGGCCTGGTGATCGCGTCCATCCCGAAGTCGTGGCGGCGATGCGTGAGGCAGGCATTGATCTGAGCTGGGCAGGAACGACCAAGCTCACACCGGAGTTTGCGGCGCAGGCACAGATGGTCGTGACGATGGGCTGCGGGGACGAGTGCCCGTACGTGCCCGGTGCAGGGCGAGACGATTGGCTATTGGAGGATCCGCAAGGGAAGCCAATGCTACGGGTCCGAGCCATCCGGGACGAGATTCGCGGGCGCGTGAAGGCACTGATTGACAGAGAAGGGTGGCGCTAGCCAGTCGCTCATTCGGGCGCCTGACTGGCGAGGCGCAGCAGATTGACGGCCGCTCCAACCAAGTCGGCCGTTAGAGCCAGGCCTGCGGCCGCTGCCGAAGCAGCATCAACACGCCGAGAGCTACGAGGGCCAGTGACAAAAGGTGCGCCAGGGTCAGCGGTCCCACGAGCCTCGCGTTGACGCGAATGAATTCGATCGCAAATCTCGTAGACCCAGCGAGCAGAAAATACCGTCCGAGAATTGACAGATCAGTGACACCCCTCCTTCGCCAGTGGATCAGCAACCAAGCGACCGCGGTCAGGGCAAGTGCTTCGTAGAGCTGCGTGGGATGGACAGGCACGTTTGTGGGCGGCAATCCGTCGGGGAAGGCGACGGCCCACGGCAGATCGCTCGGCCGGCCGTAATCATCGCCGACGAGGAAACAGCCGACACGTCCGATCGCATGGCCGACTGCGAGCGCCGGAGTCGCCGCGGCGAACGCCGGTACGATCGGAATCCGCCCACGTCGCAGCATCCACAGGCCGGTGCCAACGCCACCTGTCAAGCCACCAAACCAGCTCAGGCCTCCTCGACTGAAGAGGAGGTCGGCTACCGGCTGTGTACCAAGGAACTCGAGGGTCCAGAGCAGCTTCGCGCCCACCAGACCACCGACGACTCCCGCAATGGCTGCGTCGACCGCGATGCCCGGTAGACGACTCCGTCGCAACTCTCGCCGAAACAGCCGGATACCCACGAGCGCCCCAATCGCGACCAGGACGCCAAAACTCGTGACTTCGAAATCGCCAATCCGAAAGAGTACCGGGTACACGCCAAGATCCTAGACGCGCCGGGCTCAATCCGCTCTTACGGGGATGACGTCATGGTCTGAAGCTGAAACTGTGGTTTGGCCGTTACAATTTGTCACCGCTGGTTGGCTCAATCGGATACCTCGTGCTAAGGTTCTGGAGAATGTCGTCCGGCTCGTTCCGGAAAGTGATCCGTGTGGCTGCCGTGCTCCTGCTGGTGTGGACTGGTGTGGATCTGTCCGCCGACGCGACCGGCTGGGGGCTCTGTGCTCTCGACGAAGCCCGTGAACACGATGTGGCGGGCGCGATGGCCGCCCTGCGCATTGACGATGCCGCGGACGGCTCCGGCGAGGCTCCCAACGAACCTAGTGCTCATTTCGACGACTGTTTCTGCTGCTCGCACTGCGTTAACTGGACCTCTGCGTCCCTTCCGCTCGAGGCACTCCACGCACTCGAGCCCGTGAGGGAGCTCGAGACTAGGATCAAGCCGCCCTTTCGCTCCCCGCTATATCACCCGCCTTTGGTACTGCTCGGCTAATCGTTTCAGCGTCGTTTCTCGATCGAACCGGAACTGTTAACGGACCGGCCGAGAGTTCTCGTCTCGACTAGAGGCGATGTTCTCTTGCTCGACCGCAATTTCACTGCCCGGCCGGGAAACGATCCATCCGGTTCTCTAGGAAACCGCCTCGCGCTCGGCTCGAAGAGCCGGGGCTTTAATCGGTCTTTTTGAGGTTTGTTCATGAGACGCGTCGTGCTTGTGCATGGCGTGATGGCACTCGTCCTGGCGATTCCCATTGGGGCACAGGATGTCAGCGTGCCAATGCGTCTGACCCTCGCCGAGGCGATCGAGATCGCCGAAGCAAGAAATTCGCAATACCGGGCCGCGCAGAGCGGCCTGGATATTGCCGAAGCCGATCGACTCGAAGCCTCTGCGCGGCCGAATCCGGCGGTCAGTGCGGAGTTCGAGAACTATCCATTGTTCGAGTCGTCGCGTCCTCCGTTCTTCGAGGGGCAGGAGCTCACCGTCCGCGTCGATCAGGAGATCGAGACGGCGGGCCGGCGCCGGTTGCGGATTGAGTCTGCAACCGCCGGCCTTGACATCGCGCGCGCCCAGATTGCGGATGCGCGCCGTCAGCTCGAAGTTGAGGTCAGCAGGGCGTACTTCGAGCTTGCCCTAGCGCAGGCCGATCGCGAAGTCGCCAACGCCGCGCTCGCCGAACTTGAACGCGTCATCGAGTTGTCCGCGGCACGCGTCAAGGTAGGCGAGGCGCCCGGCGCCGAGTTGCGGCGGTTGCAGGTCGAACGACTGCGATTCGTGGACGACGTCTTCGCAGCGGATCTGGCTGCGAGAAACGCGCGGGCTGCGCTGCTGGGTCTGCTCGGAGGGGCGGACCTGCAGCAACCACTCGAGGCGGTGGATCCACTGGATGCTGCCCCGGTGCGTACAGCGGAGGGCCAGGTGATCGCAACGGCGGCTGGTGTCAGTCTCGCGCCTGGAGATCTGCAAACACTGGCCGTCCGGAGCCGTCCCGATCTACAGGCCGCACAGACCGCACGGGATCGGTCGGCGACGGAGACCCGGCGTCAGCGCGCATTGCGCACACCCAACGTCACGGTAGGTGGCGGGTATCGGCGTGACTTCGGAACCAACGCCGTGGTGTTCGGCGTGACTGTGCCGCTGCCACTGTTCAGCAGTCTGAACCCCGGTGGAGTCCAGCGGGCTGAGGCCGAGCAGCGCCGCGCGGATGCACTTGCCGAGGCCGCGCTGCGTAGCGTTCAAGTGGAGCTGCAGCAGGCGGTCAACGCCGTGCAGATCAATGCCGAACGAGTGGCCTACATCGAACGCGAGTACCTGACCAACGCGCAGCAGTCCCGTGACATCGTGCGCGCCTCGTACGAGCTGGGTGCCGCAGACCTGATCGACTTCCTCGATGCGCAGAGAACCTATCGCGAGACTCAGCGGGTCCGTAACCGTGCGTTGCACGATCTGCGTATCACTTTGATTGAGCTGGCCGCTGCCATCGGCACGCCGGTGTCGTGAGGGAAACCGTGAGCGGAGAGAACCATGTCTGAAGGAAATAGAACGAATTCGTCGCCGGGCCGGATGGCGCTCGTGGGGCTGGTCACCGGGCTCGTCATCGGCGCCGCCTTGATGCTGACATTCCGCGGCTCGCCCGGCGACGCTGTCGGACCAGAGGAAGAGGAGCTGCACGCCGACGAGGGCGGAGCGCTGGAGCTCAGCGAGGCAGCCCAGCAGAACGCTGGTGTCCAGATCACTACGGTTTCGAGGGAGCGCCTCCCCGAGACGATAGAAGCGACCGGGACCGTTACGCCGGTCGAATCGCGGGTTGCGCACATGCGACCGCTCGCCCAGGGCATCGTGGAGCGCGTCGCAGTCAGTCTGGGTGCCCGCGTGACCGCAGGCCAGGAACTCCTTTCTTACGACAACGTGGTGCTCGGCGATCTGATCGGGGAGTATCGCAGTGCAGTCGCGGCGCAACGGCAGCGAGAAGCAGACCTCGAGGTGAGACGTCAGCACTTCGAGCGGGCCGGGCAGTTGGTCGAGATTGAAGCAATCGCGAAGCAGACGCTTGAGCTCCGACGGGCGGAATTCCTCAATGCGGAGGCCGGGGTGGCCAGTGCACGCGCCGAAGTCGCGCGCATTGAGGAGAGGATTCACCGTTTCGGCGTCACCGACGACGATTTGGCGAGACTAGCCGCCGACGAGGCCGACCCTGACCGCGACGTGCACCGGGAAGCCTCACACAACGTGTTGCGTGCGCCCTTCGCCGGGGTTGTGACCGCGTACGACGTCGCGGTTGGAGAGATGGTAGAGCCCGAACGGGAGTTGCTCGCCATTGCCGACCTCTCAACCGTCTGGGTGCTGGCGGACATCTACGAACGAGACATCGCTCGCGTCCGGCCCGGCACGAAAGCGA
>JBFWPD010000259.1:0-6086 GCA_050250175.1 Vicinamibacterales bacterium | reverse complement strand
GGCATCGTGATACGCGACGCGGGCCTCGAGCGGATGCCGGTTGGCGCGTGGCGGCCCGACTTCCGCGAGCGTCTCACTGATGTCGCGCACACGCGACGCAAAGGCTCGCGCACGCTCCGCCCACTCGGGGTCGTTCTTCAACAGCTCACCGTACGTCTTCATCGTCGATCCGCACCCGGCGGCATTGACCACTATCTGATCGACGCCCATGCCTTCGAAGACGGATATCAGCTTGCGCGCGAAGCGCCGCGCTTCGTGGTCCAGTCCCGCGTGGAGCGCCAGCGCGCCGCAGCAGCCCTGGCTCCGCGGTGTCGTGACGTCGCATCCTTCCGCGGCGAGCACCCGAGCCGATGCCTGATTCACGCCACTGAAGTACGCGGACTGGACGCAGCCGGTCACGAGGCCAACCTTCAGCCGGGGCTCCCCGACGGCGGGCGTGTTGACTGGAATCGATTGGCGGCGTGTTCTCGCGGGCAGGACCGCGTTCAATGTGATGGCGCTGCGCATCTGGACGGGCAACCGGGCGAAGAGCCTGGGCCACCCCTGCAGCACGCTCAGCGCGCCGTTGAACCGGGACAGGAGGCGCAGTCTGCGCGGAAACGGAAGCACCAGAAAGATCAGCCGGCGAAACACGCGCTCGGAAAACGGGCGGCGATGGTTCGCCTCGATGGCGGCACGCATCTCTTCGATGAGCGGTGCGTATCGGACCCCCGAGGGGCACGCGGTTTCACACGCCATGCATCCGAGGCAGGTATCGAATCGCGCGACTACGCCGGCCGAGAGCGGCAGCCGCTCGTCGAGTCCCGCCCGCATGAGGTGGATCCGTCCACGCGGCGAGTCGCCTTCGCTTCCAAGCAGCAGGTAGCTCGGACAGGTCGAAAGACAGAAGCCGCAATGCACGCAGGCATCCATGAGCGGCTCGAGCGACTTGAGGCCGGCGAACTCCTCGCGCGTTGCTGCGGATGCCACGCTGCTACGACCCTCCGGGACCACGGCCTGGGCTGAGAATCGCACGCGGATCCAGCCGGGCCTTCACTGCCTGTGCCAGATGGACGACCGCGCCCGCATCGTCCCAGAGATCCGTGCTGATGGTGAGCGGCTGTGGAAAGGAGAGCACGGTGGCCGTCCCGCCGGCCGCATGCACCTCCTGCCGGATCATCTCGATCGATCGGCCCTCCATGCCCAGGCCAGACCAGCGGATGAGGAGGACGCCCAGGGTCGCCCGGCCGGAGACGAAGTGCTCCGCGCCTTCGCGGGCGGCCAGCATGCGGAGACGGGCGAGGAACGATCCGATGCGGGTCGGAAGCAGAGATACCTTGAGGATCGCGCCTTCACGCGACCAGATACGGGCGGTGTGCTCGCGCCAGAGATCTTCTTCGGTCCCGTCGGCGCAGAAGTCCGTGACGCCTCCGAGCCGCGCGAGGATGTTCGCGGCAGCGTCCGACTGGTGCATGACGGCGCGCTCGGTGCTCTCGAAGCGGACCAGCAGGCGTCCCGCCGGCGCCTCGAGCTCGACGGCGGAGGGGGAGAGAGGCGCGTTGGCAATCGCCGCAGTCATCGTGGCCAGATCGTCGGCACGGCGGCTCGCCGCGACGACGGTGCGCGACGCGGCCGGCGTCGGCGTGAGCTTGAAGGTCGCGGCCGTCACGACTGCGAGCCGTCCCTCCGATCCGCAGAGCATGCGCGACAGGTCGTACCCGGCGACATTCTTGACGACCCGCCCCCCCGCCGACGCCTGCCGCCCGTCCGCAAGGACCACGCGTATGCCCAGGATCAGATCGCGTGGCGTTCCGTGCTGAAGACGGCGTGGACCGCTGTCGTTGGTGGCGATCAGCCCGCCGATCGTGGACTGGGCAAACGGCGGATCGAGAGGCAGCCACTGTCGCTCGTTTCGAAGCTCTCTGTTGACCACGTCGAGAGAGGCTCCCGCGGGGACGGTGGCGGTCAGATCGCCAGGACGATGCTCGATCGGTGCAACGAGACGACGGAGCGAGAGCACGGCATCGACGCGCGCAGGCGGGCGGCCGCACTTGAGCGTGGAGCCGGCACCGCGCGGCACGAGCGCCATCTGCTGACGGCTGGCCCACGCGAGCATCTCGGCCAGCGCCTGCTCGTCAGAGGGGGCGAGGACGACGCGAGACGGCACGCCGCCTATCTGGTCGTCGGGACCGGATGATCGGACCGCGTCGGCGCCCCAGCGCGAAGCGCTTTCCGCGAGCAGTGCGTCCTGATCGAGTGTGGCCACTGCGGGTCAGAACCGTTCAGCCAGTCCAGCACGCTCGATCGGGTGCTGGCGGTAAGGTCCGGGAACCTCGCCGCACAATCGCGGAGTGGGGAAAATCTTGCCTGGGTTGCACAGTCCCGACGGATCGAAGGCGCACCGGACCAGCTGCATCGCCTCGAGGTCGATCGCGCTGAACATGCGATCCATGTAGCCCTTCTTGTCCGCGCCGATGCCGTGCTCGCCGGTCAGCGTGCCCCCTGCATCGAGGCAGTACGACAGGATCTCGCCCGCGACCTGTTCTGCAAGGGCGGCCTGTCCCTCGACGGACTCGTCGTAGCAGATCAGCGGATGCAGATTGCCGTCGCCGGCATGAAACACGTTGCCGATGCGGAGGCCAGATCGTGCTTCCAGCGCACGAATGCGCGCCAGCACTTCCGGAAGCCGCGTCCGGGGCACGACGCCGTCCTGTACGTAGTAGTTCGGCGACACGCGGCCCATCGCGGCGAACGCCGCCTTGCGTCCCTTCCAGATCCGTGCGCGTGCCGCTTCGTCCTGCGCAGTCTCCATGGTTTCTGCGCCGGCCTTCCGGCAGACGTCCTGGACGACGGCAAAGCTCTCGGTCACTTCGACACGCGGGCCGTCGAGCTCCACGATCAGGACGGCAGGTGTCGCGGGGAAGCCCGGGGAGACCGCGGCTTCCGCCGCGTCGATCGTCAGGCGATCCATCATCTCGACGGCGGCCGGGACGATGCCCGACGCGATGATTGCCGAGACGGCCTGTCCGGCTGCGTCGATAGACGGGAAGCCCGCCAGGAGCGTCGTCACCGCCTCGGGCTTGCGAAGGATTCGCAGGACGGCCCGCGTCACAATCCCCAGCGTGCCCTCGGAGCCGACGACGACGGAGAGGAGGTCGAGGCCTGGCGCGTCCAGTGTCGTGCCGCCGAGCGTGATGATCTCCCCATCGGCAAGGACGACATCCGCGGCGAGCACGTGATGGACCGTGAAGCCGTACTTCAGACAGTGCGCGCCGCCCGAGTTCTCCGCGATGTTGCCCCCGATGGAACACACGACCTGGCTCGAAGGGTCCGGCGCGTAGTAGCAGCCATGCGGTGCAACCTGACGGGTGATCTCGAGGTTCGTGACGCCGGGTTCAACCGTGACGCGGAGGTTGGGGATGTCGACGTCCAGGACGCGGTTCAGCCGTGAGAGGACGATCAGGACGCCGTTCGGGGCCGGCAGCGCACCGCCGGAGAGTCCCGTGCCATGGCCGCGGGCGACGAACGGAATCTGCTCGCGGTGACAGAGACGGACGATCGCCTGGACCTGTGCGGCGTTGGCGGGAAGCACGACCGCGCCGGGCGTTGCGCGAAGGTGAACAAGGGCGTCCGAATCGTACGCGACGAGATCCGCCGGATCGCTCAGGACGGCGTCCGGACTGGTGCAGCGGACGAGCTCGTCGAGAAAGCTGGACGTCATCGGAGCTGCCTATGGTAGCGCGCCAGCTGCAGAGGCTTCGTCACCGACTCTGCAGCCCGGACGCCGCGCGCCCGTATGACCAGATTCAGAGGCACGCCTAGAGGGGCGCCGACTGGGTCAGTTGAACCTGAAGCCGAACAGGATGGCGAATGTTTTCGTCTTCAGATCGTCTGTGTCCAGGATGTTGAAGTCTTTCGCAATCGATCGAAGACCGTGCACGTACCGAAGTTCAATGATGAACCTCGTTATCTCGATGCCGCCGCCTACGGCGACACCAAGCTCGAAGCCCTCGGTGTCGTCCGCGATGTCGATGTTGCCGAGGCTGCGATCGATGAGCCAGTCGAATTGAGGGCCTGCGACGCCATAGATCTTGAACTGCTCCGGGCCTCCACCGACGCGAAGGAGGACGGGCACCGATAGGAAGTTCACGTCCAGATCCACGCCGGCAATCTCAGTGCCCTTCTTGCCGTAGTTCACTTCCGCCAGAGCTCCGATAACCCCGTCTCTGTTGCCCCCGAAGAAGAGGCCGAGCTGATAACCGCTGCGGTTCTCGAAGTCGATCGAGTCGGCGTTGAAGTCGGGAAAGAGCCATCCGCCCTTCACGCCGAAACCCTGGGCAGATGCGGGAGTGGCTGCCGCGAACACGAAGGAAACGGCGATCAGTGCGATAGCTGGGAGCTGGCGAAGCGCGATACGCATTTCTCTCTCCTGTCCCGCCGATTCGAAGAGCACCGGCGCGTGCGAAGGGACACAGACGTCCTGCGTCCCACTCAGCATCGTAACAGAGCAGTTCGGCCATGCGGTTCCACGTTCGTGTGTGTCCGCCAAGTGCCGACACACCGGCGCACTCAGGAGCCGTCTCGAATGACGCGGCACGACTCGATGTCGAACGACACCTCTCCAATCGTCAGGCGGGTTTCGTCCTTGAATCGCCCGATGCAGTCCCGTACCCGGCAGGCATCCAGGAAATTGCTGACGAGACCGAAGGAAACGCGAATCGCGCCCGCGCTTTTTCCCGCGCGGTGCTCGATGAGCTGTCGGAAGCGTGGCAGGCTGATGTCTGCGTCCGCCGCCCCGGCCAGCATGTCGCCTTCGGTGAGTCCCTCCGCTGCTTCCCCTGCGCCGGGATTGCAGAAGCATCCCGTCCGGAGTGAGATGCCCTCCGCGGCCGCGAGCTCCTCGACTCTCCGGTAGTCCAGCAGGTGCCCTTCAGGGTCGTACAGGTTGAAGGTAACGGTCGCTCCCCGCGTCGCCGTCGTCGCAGGTCCGTAAATCCGTACGAGCGGACGCCCGTTCGAATGGCGGAATGCCAGCAGTTCGGAGAGCAGCCATCCCGTCAGGCAGCGCACGCGTGTCGAGATCACGTCGAGCCCCGCGGCGTCGAGCCAATCGAGGCCGATCGTGACGGCGGGAATGCTGAGGAAGTTGAGCGTGCCATCCTCGAAGCCTGCTTCGCCCGGCGAGAGGTGGTGCGCGCGTCCCTGAACGGTGGCGAAGTTGATCGTGCCTCCCGCAAACCAGGGACGGCGGAGCCGCGCCAGCGCCGTGCGACGGGCGATGAGACAACCGACGCCCGTCGGATAGCCAAACATCTTGTAGAACGAGACCGCTGCGAAGTCAGGTTGCAGCGCATCGAGGTCGAGGCGCGTGGTTGGAACAAAGGCGGCCGCATCGAGCAGGACATCCCAGCCGCGGTCTCTGGCGAGGCGGATGATCTCGAGGGAGTGGCGGACGCCTGAGAAGTTCGACTGCGCCGGGAAGGCGAACAGCCGCGGCGCTTCGCTCTCCGGGCGAGCCTCGAGCAGTCGATCCAACTCCACGCGATCGATACCGAGGTCCGGCGTCGTCAGAGGCGCGTACGCGACGGCGGCGCCGCCGCGCCGCGCAAACTCACGAATGCCGTTGACCGAGTTGTGGTTGTCGAACGTCAGGAGACAGCGGCCGCCTGGAGCGAACGGATACGCCTCGCCGACCAGCTTGAGCGCCGCCGTCGCGTTGGCCGTGAAGATTGCCGTGAAGTCGCGGGACGACGCTCCAAAGAACTCGAGCACGCGGCGTCGCGCGCGCTCCACGAGTTGCGTCGTGACGTCGGACGCGGGACTGCCCGAGTGGGGATTGCCGTACACCTGGCTCTCGAGCTGCTCGAGATGCCGGCGGACTTGCGATTCGCCGTACAGGCCCGCGCCCGTGAAATCGACGTAGACGTGCCTGTTCGCATCCAGCCGCTGATACTCGGATGCGCGGAGCGCGTCGAGCGACCTGGTGTGTTCGTATTCGGGATACGTGGCGAGGAACGCCGCGTAGGACCGTTGCATGAATGCATGATGGCACAGGGTTGATCCGTCCCTGTGCCATCGCCGCGGTCAGTCGACCACTGGCAGGAGCG
>JBFWPD010000258.1:0-6087 GCA_050250175.1 Vicinamibacterales bacterium | reverse complement strand
CAGCGGATCCGTGACCGCGCTGGCCTGCAAGCGCGGCGTGACGGTCGTCGATATCACCTCGACGCGCATGCTGATGGCGCACGGTTTTCTTCGTCGTCTGTTCGAAGTGTTCGAGCGCTTCCGCACGCCGGTCGACGTCGTCACGACTTCGGAGGTCAGCGTCTCCGTCACGGTGGATAATCCGAAGCGGCTTGGCGACGTGATGGACAACCTCCGCCGGTTCGCTGACGTGGGAACCGAGGCCGACATGGCCATCGTCTGCATCGTCGGCGAACGGCTCCAGTCGGATCCGACGCTCTTTGCCCGGGCGGTCGCCTCTCTCGGCGGCCTGCCGTTGCGGCTGGTGTCCCAGGCGGCGTCCCGCCGCAACATCACGTTCGTGATGCGCGACGGGGATGTCACGGACGCGATGACACGTCTGCACAAGGCGCTGTTCTGATCATGGCGACGCTGCGCCTTCTGCTCGTCGGACATGGCCGCATGGGCCGCCTGGTAGGCAGCCTTGCGGGCCAGTACGACTGTGAGGTCGCCGGTATCGTCGATCCGGAGTCGCCGGACCACTCGGGCGCGATCGACGACGAGCGATGCAAGGGCGTGGACGTCGCCATCGATTTCACCACAGCGTCCGCAGTGCTGCCGAATGTGTCGGCGCTGGCTCGCCACGGGGTGCGAATCGTGCTCGGCACGACCGGATGGCAGGCGCACGACGCCGAGCTGCGAGCCGTCGTCGCCAGCACCCGCGCCGGCATCGTGGCGGCGCCGAACTTCTCGACCGGCGTCGTCCTGTTCGAAGCGATCGTCGCGAGAGCGGCTGCCCTCCTGAGCGAGCAGAAGGAGTTTGGCGCGTACCTGCACGAGGTCCATCACGCGCTGAAGAAGGACGCGCCATCGGGAACGGCGCTCCTGCTCAAGAATGCCATGGAGAATGCCGGGTACGGGCTGCCAATCGATGTCGCCGCGAGCCGGGTCGGCCACGTGCCCGGAACTCATACGATCGGCTTCGACGGCCCTTCGGAATCGATTACGCTGACGCACACGGCGCGCGACCGCGCCGCGTTCGCAAGAGGCGCTCTCGTCGCGGCACGGTGGATCGCGGGCCGATCGGGCTGGTACACGATGCACGACGTGCTCGGAATTGAAGAGTGAAGACTTAAGATGGAGGATTGACGAAGGGAGATGGGCGGAGTCGCAGCGTGACGCCAATCTTCAATCTGAAATCTTCACTCTTCAATGGAGAAGAGGGCCGCGCTATGAGGATCAACTTCACCGGTGTCGGGACGGCGATGGTGACGCCGTTCACCAGGACCGGCGCGCTCGACGAAGCGGCGGTGCGCCGGCTGGGCCGGCGCCAGATCGATGCCGGCATTCATTTCCTTGTGCCCTGCGGGACCACGGGCGAGAGTCCCACGCTGTCGGACGCCGAGCGCATCAGAGTCGTCGAACTGCTGGTTGAGGAGTCGAACGGCAGGGTTCCCGTTCTCGCAGGCGCGGGCGGATACAGCACGAGCGAAGTCATCCAGCTTGCCGCTGGGATGGCGCGCGCGGGCGCGACCGGTCTGCTGTCGGTTACCCCTTACTACAACAAGCCGACGCAACAGGGCCTCTATGAACACTACCGCGCCATCGCCGAGAGCACGCCTCTTCCCATTATCGTCTACAACGTTCCTGGTCGCACCGGATGCAACGTCGAGCCGAAGACGCTCGCGCGCCTTGCCGGGATCCCGAACATCGTCGGCGTGAAGGAAGCCTCGGGCAACATCCTCCAGATGTGCGACGTCTGCAACGTCGTCCCGCGCGACTTCATCGTTCTCGCGGGCGACGATGCGGTGACCGTGCCGCTGATGTCCATTGGAGGGCGCGGTGTGATCTCGGTGGCCTCGAACGAGATTCCCGACGAGATGGTGGCGATGGTGGAGGCCGCAGAGCGCGGTGACTTTGCTGCCGCTCGCGAGGTCCACACGCGCATCCTGCCCCTCATGCAGGCGAACTTCGTCGAGGCCAATCCTATTCCGGTGAAGGCCGCGATGGCCGCGATGGGTCTGCTCGAGGAGGTCTTCAGGCTTCCCATGTGTCCTGCCCGCCCGGAGTCGCGCGAGCGGATCCTTGCCGTGTTGAACGAGTTGGAGCTCCTCAAGCCGGCGGCCGTCCGGGACGCGCGTCGATGAGCCAGAGCATTCAGGAAGACATTCAGGCACTCGTTGCCGCGGGTGCATCTGCGGATCGCGAGGCGGCTCGAGCTGCGTTCGGACGGCTTCGCGAGGCGCTGTCCGCCGGTACCGTTCGCGCCGCGGAGCCTGACCCGTCCAGTCCCGCTGGCTGGCGTGTGAACACCTGGGTGAAGCAGGGCATCCTGCTCGGCTTTCGCTTCGGCGACATGGCAGATGCGTCCATGGATCACGGGCGCCTGCCGTTCTACGACAAGGACACGCTGCCGCTGAAGCGGCCCGGGCTCTCGGCAGGCGTACGCATCGTGCCGGGCGGGTCGTCCGTACGCGACGGCGCGTATCTGGCGCCCGGCGTCATCTGCATGCCGCCGATGTACGTCAACATCGGCGCCTATGTCGGTGAGCAATCCCTCATCGACTCCCACGCGCTCGTCGGATCGTGCGCGCAGGTCGGCGCCAGGGTTCATGTCAGTGCGGGCGCGCAGATCGGCGGAGTGATCGAACCTGTCGGAGCGATGCCGATCATTGTCGAGGACGAGGCACTGATCGGCGGGAACACCGGTCTGTACGAAGGCGCGATCATCAAGGCGCGCGCGGTGATCGCGGCGGGGACGGTGCTGACCGGATCGACGCCTGTCTACGATCTGGTGCGCGGCGAAGTGATCAGGCCGACGGCGGATCACCCGCTCGTCGTTCCCGAGGGCGCCGTAGTCGTCCCCGGCGCGCGCGCCGTATCGGCCGGCAAGGGACCCGAGTGGGGGCTGTCGCTCGCCACGCCGGTGATCGTGAAGTACCGCGACTCGAGGACCGACACACGGACGGAGCTCGAGGCGTGGATCCGGTAGCGCCGCCGGTTCCGCCAGTCGATGTCGTCGCCCTCACCCGAAGTCTCGTAGACATCGACACGACAACCGGTCGCGAGGCACAGGCCGGGCGCTGGCTCACCGACTACCTGCTGCAGCTCGGATTCCACGTTCGAGAGCAGCCCGTTGGGGCGGGCCGCTTCAACGTCCTCGCGACCGCGGGGTCTCCGAAAGTCGTTTTCTCCACTCACTACGACTGCGTGCCCGAGTACTTTCCGAGTCGCATCGAGAATGGCCGCATCTACGGCCGCGGCGCGTGCGACGCGAAGGGCATTGCCGCTGCCCAGATTGCCGCCGCCGATGCACTGCGTCGAAGCGGCGAGACGCGTGTGGGTTTGCTCTTCCTGGTGGGTGAGGAGAGGGGAAGCGACGGCGCGCGCAAGGCCGGTGAGTACGACAGCGGGTCGAAGTACCTGGTGAACGGAGAGCCGACGGATCTCCGCCTCGGCCTGGCGACGCGAGGCGTGCTGCGAGTCAAGCTCGTGGCGTCCGGCCGCGCCGCGCACTCGTCATTTCCCGAACTGGGCGAGTCGGCCATCGACAAACTGATCGATGCGCTGCTGACGCTGCGATCGATCGCCCTGCCGGTCGATTCCGTCCTCGGACAGACGCACTACACCGTCGGCGTGATTTCCGGGGGCGTCGCGCCGAATGTCGTGTCGCCGGCGGCAGAAGCCGAGATCATGTTCCGGACCGTCAGCGATGCGGACGAGATCCGCCGCGCGATCGCGCCGCTTCAGGAGCGCGTCCGGATCGACCACGTGCTCGAAGTGCCTCCTGTCCGGATGGCGACCGTCAGCGGATTCGACACCGCCGTGTTTCCCTACACCACCGACATTCCCTTTCTTGCCCGATGGGGCGAGCCCCTGCTCTTCGGTCCGGGGTCGATCCACGTTGCGCACACGACCGAGGAATACATCGCGATCGACGAGCTCCAGTCGGCGGTGACCGCCTACCGAAACATCGCCAGCGATTTGCTGTCGCGTGACTGATCCGCGCGCCGAATACCACCGACGAATCTCCCGATGGAACGAGGCGCTCGCGCGAGGGGAGCGCGAGCACTTGCGGATTTCCAACCTGCGCCTCGCGCTTGCCGCAGTCGCCGCGGCGCTTGCCTGGCTTGCGTTCGTGCGGAACGCCGTCTCGCCCGCGTGGCTGATCGCGTGTCTCATCGCCTTCGTTGGCCTGATGGTCGCGCATGCGCGCGTCCTGCAGAGGAACGAGCGGGCGGCTCGAGCGAAACGGATGCACGAGCGCGGTCTCGACCGGATCGACGGACGCTGGGCAGGCACGGGCCCGGATGGCGCTCGTTTCCGCGAGGGCCATGCGTACGCGAGAGATCTCGATCTGTTCGGCGAGGCGTCGCTCTTCCAACTGGTGGACACCGCGCGGACGGAAGCGGGGGAGGAGACGCTGGCCGACTGGCTCAGAAATCCCGCGACGGTCGACGAGATCCGAAATCGACAGACGGCGGTCGAGGAGCTGCGAGTGAAGGTCGACTTCCGCGAGGATCTCGGCGTGCTCGCGGCGGAGGCGCATGTCGGCCGCACCGGCGTCGTCGTCGAGTGGGCGAGCGCGCGGCCCGCCGGTCTGCCGCGGACGGTCGGAGTCCTGTTCGCGGTCAGCGCCGTGGTGACGGTCGTCCTCATGGGCCTTGGTTTCGCCGGCCGGCTGAGCGGTGCGTGGCCGGCCGCGTGGCTGTGTGTGCAGATTGCCCTGGCTCTCTACTGGCGGCGGCAGGTGCACACTGTGCTCGATCGAATCGAGGGCCCGGCGTACGACCTCGGCCTGTTGATGGAGCTCGTGGCGCGGATCGAGCGGGAACCGGCGGCGTCGCCGCGCCTCGCGGCGATCAACGCGCTCCTCGTTCGGGACGGCGCTCCGCCGTCCGCGTCGATCGCCCGACTGCGACGGTACGTCTCGGCGCTCGACTCGACCGAGAATCAGCTGTTCAAGCCGGTGGCCGCCTTTCTCCTGGTCAAGAGCCAGGCGGCGGTGGCCATCGATCGCTGGCATGCGGAGCACAGAGTGTCGCTGCTCGGATGGCTCCGCGCGGTGGGCGAGCTCGAGGCGCTCTCGTCGCTCGCGACCCACGCCTTCGAGCATCCAGACGATCGTTTCCCCGAGTTGATCGAGGCGGGACCGCGCCTCGAGGCGACGGGTCTCGCGCATCCGCTGATCGTCGAGTCGGCGGCTGTTCGCAACGATGTCGCCCTGGGCGGCGACGCGCCGCACGTCATGGTCGTCAGCGGTTCGAACATGTCGGGGAAGAGCACGCTGCTGCGGGCAGTCGGTGTGAACGTGGTCCTCGCGCTGGCGGGAGGCGTGGTGCGTGCGCAGCGGCTCAGCGTCTCGCCGCTCGCCATCGGCGCGACTCTCCGCGTGGAGGATTCGCTGCAGTCAGGACACTCGCGCTTCTACGCAGAGATCCTGCGCATCCGCACGATCGTCGAAACGACGAAGGGGCCGCTGCCGTTGCTCTTCCTGCTCGACGAAATCCTGCACGGCACGAACTCGCACGACAGAAGGATCGGCGCGCAGGCCATCGTCCGTGCTCTCGTCGAAGCGGGCGCCATCGGACTGGTCACGACGCACGATCTGGCGCTCACGGAGCTCGTGCCGACCCTTGGCCCCCTGGCGGCGAACGTCCACTTCGAGGACCGGCTCGAGGACGGCAGGATGGTTTTCGACTATCGAATGCGCCAGGGGATCGTCGAGCACAGCAATGCGCTCGATCTGATGCGGGCAATCGGGCTCGACGTCTGACCTCGTCGATGAGAAGGTCCGTGCCGGGTGGACGGTGTCGTTGCGTCGCGCGGCTCGCCGCCCGAACAAGACACGCGGCCGGTATTCGCGCATCGTCCGCCTGGCTCAAAATGCGTGATTGCCTGGTTCGGTAAGAAGAACGGCTTCTGCTTCCCGGTAAGGATGATTCATCGCTTCCGTTTCGAGATAGGTCATGACGATCCGTTGGATCGGCACTGCCTGCCGGTAGATGGCGACCGTTCGTCTCGAATCGGTCCATCCCGACATTTCCTGCACGATGTCCATGCGGAAGC
>JBFWPD010000257.1:0-6089 GCA_050250175.1 Vicinamibacterales bacterium | reverse complement strand
GACATGTCGGTGATATGCAGCAGACCGTCGATGCCGCCGAGGTCGATGAACGCACCGTAGTCGGTGATGTTCTTGACGACGCCCTTGAGGACCTTGCCCTCGGCGAGCGTCTCGAGCGTGTGCTTCTTCTTCTCGGCGTTCTCCTCTTCGAGGAGGGCCTTCCGCGAGAGCACGATGTTGCCGCGCTTCTTGTTGACCTTGATGACGCGCATGCGCAGTTCCTGGCCGCGCAGGGCGTCGAGGTTGCGGACGGGACGCACGTCGATCTGGGAACCGGGCAGGAACGCGCGGACCCCGATGTCCACCGCGAGACCGCCCTTGATCCGCTCGACGACGCGGCCGATGACGACCTTGCGTTCCGCATAGGCCTTCTCGACCTCGTCCCAGATCTTCATCTTCTCGGCCTTCTCGCGCGAGAGGACCACATAGCCGTCGCGATCTTCCGTGCGTTCGAGCAGCACGTCCACGATGTCGCCGGCTTCAACCGTGACCTGTCCGGTCTCGTCGAGGAATTCGCTGAGCGCGATGATGCCCTCGGACTTGTACCCGACGTCCACGATCACTTCCGAAGGCGTCACACGCAGCACCGTCCCCTTGACGACCTCGCCTTCCGCGATGTTCCGGAAGCTGCTATCGTAGGCGTCGAGCAGACGGGCGTACTCTTCGGGGTCGATCTGATCGTTGTCGTCCCGGGGGCGTGTCTTGAGCGTGCCGCGATCCGATTTGTCGCGGCCTTCCCGGTCCAGCGTTCCGGCACTGCCCCTGGCCGGACCGGGAGTGTGCTCGTTGTCAGCGTTCGCCATGCCTTGCGCGTCCTCCTCTGTCGTCCTCCGGCACCTCAGGACGACCTGAGCGCGTCGGAGGGTCGATTGCCGGTGTTGGTAGCGGGAGCCGGCAGCCCGCGGGTTCGGCTGAGGCTCGGAGCAGGTCGCCGGTGCAGCTATCCGGCCGCACGCCGGCGTTCACAGTGCCGAGATACCTCTGAAGCCGATAAGCCACGGAGAGTACGACACTTATCGGGAAACTGTCAAGGTTCGAAAGGATAAAGTCATGGCCCGAAAGAAGGCCCCCGCACGAGCCGGGAAGGCGAAAACCCGGCGGAAAGCCACGCCCGGCCGCGCCCGAAAGGCCCGGCCAGCGCCGAAGCGCGCCATGAAATCCTCGCGAAAGAAGACGGCCGGCAAGACGCGGGCCTCATCGAGCCGGCGTAAGCGAAAGACCTCGGCATCGTCCCGGACCGGCGCCAGAAAGGCCACGCGTAAGACAGCCCGGAAGGCCGCGCCCCGGCGCACACGACGCACACCGTCCCGCCCGGCCCGCAGCACACCCCTGGCGCCAGCCAAAACGCCACGGCTCGACCGTGAACGGCGGATTCTCACCGAAGAGCACGAGGCGCACGGTCTTCCCTCCTCGCTCGACCTCGAGCGGCATGGCTCGTCGGTACGAACCGGTCGCGACGAACTGAAGGAAAAGCGGCGCGACCACGCGACGTTGACGCCCGGCATTACCGCGGGCGACCCGGACGTCGACGTCGAGCAGGCGTACTTCAGCGGCGAGTCGGCACCGGGCGGAGACAACCCGACGCCCGACCAGGACGTGGTCGATGAAATCGGCGAGGCGCTGGGCCTCCAGTACCAGGACAACGAGGAGCTTCGCAGCGGCGAGAAGCTGAACGAACGCGACCGCCACCGGTGGGAATTCGACCCGGCGTCGTCCGAGGACTATCGGGACAGGAAGAACGGAAAATAGCTGGGTGCTACGTGCCGAGCCTGGTCCTGATCAGGGCCAGCACTTCGGCGACGACCTCTGGAACTGACCGTCCCGTGGTGTCCACGACGACTGCATCCCCGGCCGCATAGAGCGGCGACAGCTTACGGGTGCGATCGAGACGATCGCGCTCGGTGAGCAGGGTCGCCACGTCTGAAACGGCCGTGGGCACGCCGGTGTGTGCGGGATCGGACGCCCGTCGCCGTGCGCGCTCCTCGGGACTCGCATCCAGGTAGATCTTCACGTCGGCATTCGGGAACACGACCGTTCCGATATCCCGGCCTTCCATCACGATGCCGCCGCCCTCTCCAAGGGCCCGCTGCCGCGCGACGAGCGCGGCGCGGACTCCCGGCAACCGCGCCACCACGGCAGCGCCTCGATCGATCGTCGGAGTCCGGATCGCCCGGGTGACATCGACGCCGTCAATCACCACGCCCTGCGCCGAGCTCTCGATGCGGGCGACCTCGGCGACAGACTGCACGGACGCCTCGTCTTCGAGCGACATTCCAAGCTCGGAGGCCCGCCACGCCACCGCGCGATACATCGCGCCCGTGTCCACGTACTTGAGTCCCAGCGCGTCGGCGATGGCCCGCGACACGGTGCCCTTGCCCGCTCCCGAAGGGCCGTCGATCGCGATGACGGGCTTGCGCATAGAGTGAAGAGTGAAGAGTGAAGAGTGCAGATTGAAGATTGACGCGCTCGACGGTTGACGACAGAGATTAGCATGGCCGTTCCGGATACGATGAAGCAGTGGAACGTCTGCAGAAGATCCTGTCGCGCGCGGGCGTTGCGTCGAGGCGCGCCGCCGAACAACTGATCGTAGAGGGCCGCGTGACGGTGAATGGCGTCACCGTGCACGAGCTCGGCTCCAAGGCCGACCCGGCGCAGGACGATGTGCGCGTCGACGGCAGGCGCGTGACCGTTGCCGAGCGGCATCGCTACGTGCTCCTCAACAAGCCGGCCGGGTATGTGACGACGCGCTCGGACCCTGAGCGGAGGCCAACCGTGATGGAGCTGCTCAGAGGCGTCCGCGAGTACCTCTATCCTGTCGGACGTCTCGACTTTCACTCGGAAGGCCTGCTGCTCCTGACCAACGACGGAGACCTTGCCGAGCACCTGATGCATCCTCGACACGAAGTCGCGCGTGTCTACGAAGTGCACGTGCTCGGCGTCCCCGACGCACACGATATCGATCGCTTGTCGCGCGGCGTCGTGATCGACGGACGGCGCACGCAGCCTGTCGACGTCCGGATCGTTCATGCACCGCGGCGCGCTGCCAGAGGTGGTCGCGAGCGGTCGATCCTGACGATCTCAGTGCGCGAAGGACGGAATCGCCAGGTGCGGAAGATGTGCGACGCAATCGGACATCCAGTCGACACGCTGCGGCGCGTCGCGATTGGACCGATCAGGGACGAACGTCTCCGGCCGGGTCAATGGCGCGATCTGACGGTCGACGAAGTCAGGCGGCTGAAAGGGAGCGGCGGCGCAAAGCCGGGGGCACGAAGACACGAAGGAGGGACACGAAGACACGAAAAACAGAAGAAGCGCTAATTTCGCGCCTTCGTGTTTCAGTGGACCGGGCCCTCGTCAGACGTCGTCTCCGCTGACTCGTCCTCCGGCTCCTCGAGCGGCAGCATCTCCTCCGATGTCGGCTGCTCGACGAGCAGTCCCGACTCGATGCCGAGCGCCTCGGCCATGTCCTCGATCTTCGGCAGCTCGCTGATGTCCTTGAGGCCGAACCGGATCAGGAACTCCTTCGTGGTCGCATACAGGAACGGCCGGCCCACCACCTGTTTTCTTCCCACAATCTTGATCAGATGACGTTCGAGCAACGTGTTGAGCACCCCTGCGGTGTTGACGCCGCGGACCTCCGTCACTTCAAGCGACGTGATCGGTTGCCGGTACGCGATGACGGCCAGCGTCTCGAGCGCCTGCACGGTGAGCTTCTGCGTCGTGCGCTCGTGAAACAGCCGCCGCACCCACTCGTGCAGGTCGGACCTCGTGACGATCTGATAGCCGCCAGCAACTTCGACCAGCTGCAGCCCGCCGGGCCGTTCGTAGTCCTGCTTCAGGGCAGCAAGCGCGGCGGCGATGTCCTCGGGCTTCTCGTCCGTCAGGATCTTGCCCATGGCCTTTGGACTGAGCGGCTCGGGCGACGCAAAGATCAGCGCCTCGAGAACAGCCTTGAGTTCGGCTGAACCCTGCAGGACCGGCGCTTCACCCTCCTGCCCTGCCAGGCCCTCCTGCCCTTCCAGGCCTTCCTGCCCTTCCAGGCCTTCCTGCCCTTCCAGGCCCTCCTGCCCCTCCCGCCCTTCGTCGCTCACCCGCCCTCCTCGTTTCGTCCATCAGGATCGCCTGCGTCGCTGGTCGCCCTCGGACCCTCCGGGTCTCCGATCGGCTGCGGCGCGTCGGCCGGCCGTACCCGTTTGTAGACGCGGATCGGACCGAAGCTTCCCGCCTGAAACACTCGCACCAGCTTGAGACGAATCATCTCGAGCAGGGCAAGGAAGGTGACGATCAGGCCGCCGCGATCCTGCACGTCGGCAAACAGCTCCTCGAAACCGCACGCTTCGGTCTCCGACAACCGCTCGAGCAGTTGTTCGATCCGGACCTCGACGGGTATCTGCTCCGGCGGAAGCAGGACCCTGGGCCGCTGCTTTGCCCGCTGGACGACCGCCTGGAACGCCGTCAGCAGGCTGAAGAGATCGACCTCGAGCTCCGGCTCGTATTCGTCGCCCGCGATCGTGGCCAGACGCTCGTCCGGCCTGCCCCACTGTGCGGAGCGGACCTGTTCGCGCTCGTGCAGGAGCTCGGCCGCCGCCTTGAACTTCTGATGCTCGAGCAGACGCCTCACGAGCGCGTCGCGCGGGTCCTCGGCCTCCTCGCCATCGACGCCGGCGGCGGTTTCCGGACGCGGCAGGAGCATCTTCGACTTGATGTGAATCAGCGTCGCCGCCATCACGAGGAACTCGCCGGCCACGTCGAGATCGAGCTCCTGCATCAGCGCAATCATCTCGAGGTACTGCGTCGTGATGAGCGAGATGGGGATGTCGTAGACGCTGACCTCGTTCTTGCGGATCAGGTGCACCAGCAGATCGAGCGGGCCCTCGAAGTGTTCGAGATGCACGGGCAGCGCATCTGCAGACGACTCGAACTGGTGGGACTGATTCATCACACGATGCACTGCGGGGAGCGGAGCCTTACCGGTATCTCAGCCGGACAGCGTCGCGAACGCGCTCCATCGTCTCACGGGCGACGGTCTGCGCGCGCGCCGATCCGGCGTGGAGCATCTCTCTCAGCTGATCGGGCCGGGCCAGGGCGGCGGCGCGGCGCTCGCGAATCGGATCCAGGTGGGCGTTGAGCGCGGTCGCCAGCTTCGTCTTGACCTCGACGTCCCCCACCTTGCCGGCACGGTACCGTGCCTTCAGGTCCTCGACCTCGTCTCTGTCGGGGTTGAACGCGTCGTGATAGGTGAAGACCGGGTTGCCCTCGACCGTTCCCGGGACATCCGCGCGGACGCGCTTCGGGTCCGTATACATCCCCCGGACCTTCTTTCGCACGTCGTCAGGGCTGTCCGACAGGTGGATCGTATTGCCGAGGCTCTTGCTCATCTTCTTGCTGCCGTCGAGACCCGGCAACCGCGCGACCTTCGTGAGGAGCGGCAACGGTTCGACCAGCACATCGCCCTTCTGACCGAAGAAGTTGTTGAACCGCCGGACAACCTCGCGTGCCAGCTCGAGATGCGCCACCTGATCATCGCCGACAGGAACGAACTTCGCGTCGTAGATCGCGACGTCTGCCGTCTGCAGCAGCGGGTATCCCAGGAATCCAATGGACGAAAGGTCGCGATCGGTCAGGTTCTCCTGTTGTTCCTTGTACGTCGGCACGCGCTCCAGCCAGGGCACCGGCACGACCATCGACAGGAGGAGAAAGAGCTCCGCGTGCTCCGGCACCAGGGACTGGATGAAGAAGGTGCTCTTCTCCGGGTCCAGACCCGCGCCAATCCAGTCGGCGACGTTCTCGTACGCATACGAGGACAAACGGCTCGTGTCTGCGTAGTCGCTCGTCAGCGCGTGCCAGTCAGCGACGAAATAGAAGCAGTCGTATTGCGACTGGAGCTCCACCCAGTTGCCGAGAGCCCCAACGAGATGCCCGAGGTGAAGCTGTCCGGTCGGACGCATGCCGGACACGACGCGCGCGCGCGTCGCCCCCGATGGTCCGCCCGGTTGATACGGCAACGGCGTTTCTGTCACGGAAGCAGCGACCGCAGGAAGTTGTAGGGAGGTCCGACGATGGCGGAAAAGCCGCCTGTCAGCAGCAGG
>JBFWPD010000256.1:0-6130 GCA_050250175.1 Vicinamibacterales bacterium | reverse complement strand
TTGAGCACCGTCGGCACTTGTGATCCTGACTCCAAGAGGTGATCTATTGTCGTGACCTTCACACTTGTGACATCTGCATGACGTCCCAGGTCGGCGAGGGCCGGGGCGTTACCACCCAGGCCGTCTGTCCTCAGCTGGCCCTCCCCGGCTGTCTCGCCGAGAGCCTCCGTGCTGCACGAGATACGGTTCGCCAAGCTGTTCAGCTCGATGTTCTGACGCAGGCGGGTGAACGTTGCCTGGTCAGGCTCAATGGCGACAACCGCCTTCGCCACTCCGGCCGCGTGAATGCTGTAGAGGCCGACTGACGCTCCGATATCCCAGACCACATCGTCGGGCCGCAGAAGAAACAGAAACGCGCCGAGCGCCGCGGCTTCGTTGCCGTACTCCACGGTTCGGTGGAACTCGACGCGGTTACCGCAGATGAACCTGTAAGCTCCGAACCGCGAGACGCGGAAGGTGTATTCGCCCATTTCGCGAAGGCACAGGCCGCGCTTGACCTCGTGGACCAGAGCGCGGCTCAGTCGCCCGATCATGAGACGGCCCGTTCCGGATGACTGCTCGCGTTCATTCAGAGAGGGTCGTGTAACCGGCTGCCGACGCCGCCATCCACAGCGAGAACCGCCCCGGTGACGAAGCTGGCGGCCTCCGACGCGAGATATACTGCAGCGGCCGCGACTTCTTCGGGTCGCGCGATTCGGCCGAGAGGGTGAACCGCGCCCAGTTGTTCCAGCGCCGCGGCATTACTTTCAAACCCTGCGATCAGCATCGGCGTCGTCGTGGCGGATGGAAGTATCGCGTTTACGCGAATGCGGCCTCCCAGATCGACTGCGAAGCTGCGCGTCATGCCAACGAGCGCAGCCTTGCTCGTCGCATAGGCCACGAACCCGGGCTTGGTGACGTTGGCATGGACGCTGGCGATGTTCACGACTGATCCACGTCCGCGTTCGAGCTCACTGAGCAGTCCTTGTGTGAGCAGGAATGGCGCGAGCAGGTTCGTGTCGAGCGTCACTCGCCAATCGTCGATCGTCACGCGCTCCGTCACCCCGAGGATCTGAATCGCCGCGTTGTTGACGAGCACATTCAACTCGTTGCCAGTTATCGCTTCTCGAAGGCGTTCGAGGCCAGCCTGCCGCGCGGCATCGCTTGCTGACAACGTCCGCAGGTCGAGCGGTATGAACGCGTCGCACGACGAGGCGTCTTCGCGGATGTCAGTGCCGACGACGCGATACCCAGCGTTCTTGAATGCCGTGCAGAGCGCCGTGCCGATGCCGCCGGCCGTTCCGGTGATGAGCGCGGTGCGGGAACTTCGAGCGTCGCTCAAGAGACCCCCAGGAAGTCGAACAACAAGTCGATGGCGCGCTCGCTTGCGCGGCGCACCGCATCGACCGTGTTGGATGCGTTGTGCGAACCGAGAATACACCGCTCGCACTGCCGCAGCGGGGAGTCAGGGGGGAGGGGTTCCTTTTCGAAGACATCCAGGGCAGCAGCCGACACCTGATGGCTCTCGAGCGCCTGCGCGAGGGCGCTTTCGTCGATGAGCGGGCCTCTGGCCACGTTCACCACTCGCACGCCGCGTCGCGAGCGCGCCAGGATTCCGCGGTTCAGCATGTGACGGTTATCGACAGTCAACGCGCAGGTCAGCACGACGAAGTCCGCTTCTTCAATTCTTTCCGGCCACCTTGCCGTCTCGATGCTGTCGTGCGGAGAAAGCCGATCGAGTGCCGGATCGTACGCGATGACCCTCATGTCAGCGGCGAGAAGGCGCCTGGCGGTCTGCCGTCCGATGTCTCCGTATCCGATCAGTGCGACTGTGCGGCCGGCAAGTGAAATCCCCGAGGGCTTGGGCCAGCGGCCCCCCCGGACCTCGCGGTCGACAGTCACGAGGTCGCGCGCAAGGGCGGTGACGTAGCTCATCGCGACATCGGCGACTTCGCGTCCAAACATCTGAGGCGTATTTGCCACCACGATTCCAAGCTCCCGTGCCGCGGTAAAGTCCACGTTGTCGACGCCGACGCCCCATTTGACCGCTGCCTTGAGGACTCCCGCCTTTCCGGCCGCGAAGACCGCCCGCGTGGCCGGATCGTCCCCGATGATCCAGCCGTGACAGTTGGGAATACGGCGGACCAGTTCGGCCTCGGTGAGCGTCTGCACCACGGCGGGCGCGTCGACGTCGATCCCCTGCCGTTCGAAGCGAGGACGGAATTCCTCGAGGTTGTGCAGCATCGGCGGACAGGTTACCAGCACCTTCATGAACGCGGTCCGGCGGTCCGATCGGCCTCTATCAGGTACGCCCGCGCCATCGCCTCGGCGGCGTCCCAGCCTGCCTGATCGTCAATGTCGATGCTTTCGATTCGTGGCGTCTCGAACATGATCGGACGGGCGCCGATCCGGGCGCGGGTGGCGCGGAAGCTCTCGGCCGTGAAGATGTACAACGTCGAGTTCTCTTCGAACCACGGTTCCAGATCCTGGGTGCGAATCAAATTCGACGGATCGTGGTTGATCGGACGTCCGTCGGACCCATAGAAGCGGGACTGGAATCGATTCACCGCAAACAGCGAGTCTGCCGCCGCGGCCTCGCGCTTCTCGAGAAAGATCGCGACGGCCCGTTCGATTGTTCCTGCACGAAGGAGCGGGTTGGTCGCATGCGTCATCACATAGAAGTCGGCGGGAACTGCGGCGATGTCGTCCTCGAGGATGAGGTTCATGCTGACAAAGTCGCCTCGCAGTTCGGGCCTTCGGTCGCGCAGTTGAACCCGTGGCAGATCGTGAACGCCGAATTGCTCGAACGTTTCTCTCGCATCGGTGTCGATCACGACGTGATCGATCGCCGGTACATCGAGAAGCGTGTCGAGGGTCCATCGGAAGAGCGGCTTTCCGTGGAAGTCCTTGAAGTTCTTTCCCTTGATGCGTTCGCTGTGCCCCTTCATCGGCATGAGCGCGACCGCTCGCTCACCGGCGCGTGCCGTCATACTCGCCCTCGGGAACAACGCCGTCGACCACCGCCGGATTCGTGCGGCGCAGCGGTCTCGGGTAGTAGAACCTCATGATCAGCTCGTGAGTGAGCGGCGAGCGGTAGTTCATCCCTCGATACGTTCCCCAGTACTGCATCCCTCGAAACATCAGGATCTCGCCAAACCGCCCCACCACTTCTCCCCGTCGGAGGGCCGCCAGGAGGTCTCTCGTGACGTTTGATGCCAACAGCCCGAGAAACTGGAGGAACGTCACGTGCGAGTCGGGAAAGATGCGCTTCAGCGCAAGGGCTTCGCGCATGTGGCGCCGCTTGATCTGCGCGGGAGACTCGTCATGAATGTGAAAGACCGCCGCGTCGGCCTGATACGCGATGCGGTGACCCCGCTCCACGGCCCACTTGCCCCAGGCGAGATCTTCCAGTCCTGACAACGTCTCGTCGTAGGGATGCTCGAGCCAGAGCGATCGCCTGACCGCGGCGTTCGCGTTGTTGCAGAAGGGGATCCGCTGATCGGGATTGGACTCTGCCGGGTACTGCTTGGCGAAGAGCTGGTGCTCGGAGAACTTCGTGCGCTCGTTCCCCAACTGCCGGCCGTAGACCAGCGCTACCAGGGCGTCCGCGAACGGCTCGATCAGTCGCTCGAGCCAATCCTCGCGGCACGGCACCACATGAGCGCTGGCGAACACGAGACAGGTCCCACTCGCCAGCCGGCAACCCTGGTTGAGGGAGTAGCCGAACGTAAAGTCCGTCGGGCTGATACATACCAGCCGGACTGGAAAACGCTCGACGATGGTGAGAGTGTCATCCGTGGAGCCCGAATCCACCACGATGACTTCCGGGTCGCGGACCGTTTGGGCGTAGATCCGTTCGAGAAGCGTGCCGATGTGCCGCTCCTCATTGAAGCATCGGATGATGATCGAAACGCTCGGTTTCTCACCCTTGACCGGTGTTGGCACACTGCGGAATACCGTACCACATGACCGTACCGGCCGACCTCCCACCAAAGGGCAATGGAGCCGGAGTACGGCCTGGCCGATAGTCAGATGTTAGGGTGTGACGTGCATATGATTACAGGCACGTGCACGCCGGGCATTCGTAGCGGAAGGGAAACACCCACGGGATGCTGACGAAGGCCGCCAATCCTGAGCGATCCGAGGCGAACTACGGTGAGCCGCTCGAGGCTGTTCCGCAGCCTTCACGCGCCGACGCACTTTCGCATGCCCGCGACAGCCGGTTTGCTGTCCGTGCCGCGCGCGTCTCGATCCTCGCGGTAACGGACGCCGCGGTCCTCGGGCTAGCCGTGGCCTGCGCCTACGTCGTCTGGGCGCTCCCGCAGCGCCAGCAGCCCGTCGACTTGTATCTGGAACTCGTCCCTCTCCTGGGACTGTTCATCATGGGCTACGCACAGGCCGGTCTCTATCCCGGATTCGGTCTGGGCCCGGTGGAGACGCTCCGCCGCGTCTCGTACGTGACCGGCTTTGGCTTCCTGATTCTGGCGGCGTTTTCCTTCGCGCTCCAGCTGCCGCATCTCTATTCCCGCGTGACGTTCGTACTTGCCGTTGCCCTCAGCCTTCTTCTAGTGCCGCTCGGGCGCGCGCTGGTTTTTCACGTTGCAAATCGGTGGAGCTGGTGGGCCGAGCCGGTGGTCGTCGTGGGGACAGGCCGGCGTGCACACAAAGCCGTGAAGAGTCTCCAGAACGGAGCTGAGCTTGGGTATCGACCCGTGGCGGTGCTGGGTCTTCCGGGTCAGCCCGCGCCGGCCTCAATCCATGGAGTCGCCGTGGCCGGTGGTCTCGAGCAGGCGCGCGCGCTGGCGGCTCGGGGCATTCAGGTCGCTCTGCTCGAAGCGGACACTCGCCTTGATCGCGCGACGCTCGACCGACTCCAGCAGGATTTCCGTCACGTCGTCCTGCTGCGCGAGTACGACGACATGCCGGTTGAGGGCCTGCAAGTTCGGAACCTTGGCGACATCGTGGGCATCGAGTACACGAATAAGCTGCTGCTTCGTGAGAACCGCATTGCAAAACGTGCGCTTGACGTCGTCGTTGGGAGCGTCGCGTTCGTAGCAGCGGCTCCGATCATCGCGTGCGCGGCAGCCATCGTCCGACTCATCGACGGCGGCCCGGTCTTCTTCCGCCAGGAGCGCACCGGCCTCGCGGGGCGACCGATTGCGGTGCCTAAAATTCGCACGATGAAGCGCGATGCGGACGCGAGGCTGAGCGAGCACCTGGCCGCCAATCCCGGTCTCAGGGAGGAATGGGAGTCGAGTTACAAACTGAAGTCCGATCCGCGTCTCATTTCGGTGGCCGGCCGCTTGTTCCGACGCTTCAGCCTCGACGAGCTCCCCCAGCTCTGGACCGTCATCAAGGGAGACATGAGTCTGGTCGGCCCGCGCCCGTTTCCCGAGTATCACCTGGCAAAATTCTCACCGGACTTTCTCGAATTGCGACGGCGGGTGCGCCCGGGCATCACCGGGCTGTGGCAGGTGGTCGTCAGAAGCGACGGGGGGGGGGAAGAGCAGGAAGCATACGACAGCTATTACATCCGTAACTGGTCGGTCTGGCTCGACATCTACATCCTGAGCCGCACGCTCGCCGCCGTTGCCAGCGGCAAGGGCGCGTACTGAAAACGCTGATTCGACATGCGCCAGTCGATGAGCGCGCAGATCCAGAGAAACAGCGTTCCCCAGAAGTAGGCAGAGCCAAGTGTCAGCGTCACCCAGGGCCTGGGTTGAAAGCCGAGGGTCAACGCCAGCGGACACACGAGAAAAGGCACGGATGCGATGAGAAAACCTCTACGCCATCGGACTGAAGATGGCGATACAGGTTGAGTGGATCCGTGGGTGCCGTGCCGCGCGTGTTGAACCAATAGCGCCGCGGCGGGACCAAGTGGCAGCCACAAGTAGTAGACCCACCCGAGAGGGGAGACGAGCTGAGTTGCGAGCGCCACCAGGAGCAACCCTCGGTCCGTAGCCTCGGGAGAGCGATCTGCCATTGCCGACCACATTGTGGCGAGCCCGATGGCGAGGCTTGCTGACAGCCAGAGTGGTTGAATGGCCCATGGCAGGACGGCTGCGGATGCGTAGAGTCCGCCCGGCGCCAGGTTCCTGGTCACGAATCCAAGGACCGAGCCGTTCATAGTCGCCCATGGCCAGTCGACACT
>JBFWPD010000255.1:0-6136 GCA_050250175.1 Vicinamibacterales bacterium | reverse complement strand
GAGTGGTCTTGACGGAGGCCGCCAAGGCACATCTGGTTCGAGAAGGCTACGACCCGTCGTTCGGCGCCCGTCCCCTGAAGCGGACCATACAGCGGCGTGTTCTCGATCCGCTGGCACTGCGTGTGCTCGAGGGCGAGTTCCGCGAAGGCGACACGGTCGTCGTGGACGTCGGCGGGGACGGACTGGACTTTCGCAAGGAACAGCAGGCCGAAGTCGAAGCCTGACGAGGACTCATGCCCCCAGAGGTGCCAACGCCCAGGATGAATCCACGTGGTGGCGATCGGAAGGGTCGTCCGTTCGGTGGGCGGATGCCATCGACCGCCATCTGGTACATCCTGGCCTTCGTGCTCGTGCTGAGCCTGGCGCAGCTCTATCTCGCCGTGCCGGCTGGCCGTCAGCTTCCCTACAGCGAGTTCAAGGAGCTCGTCGCAACCGACGGTGTCGCGGATGTCGTGATCGGAGAATTCACGATTCGGGGCACGCTGCGGGAGAGCGAGGGCGACGGCGATCAGCCCTCGACGTTCACGACAACGCGCGTGGAAGATCCGGATCTCGTGAGCCAGCTCGAGGCCAGAGGTATTGCCTACTCAGGTGAGCTTACGAGTCGATGGCTGCCGGAGATCCTGGGCTGGATCATTCCCCTCGTCTTTTTCGTCGGCGTCTGGATCTTCCTCTTCCGTCGCATGAGCGGAACTGCCGAAGGTGGCGTGATGTCGTTCGCGCGCAGCCGCGGGAAGATCTACGCCGACGACGAAGTGAAGGTGAAGTTCGCCGACGTTGCGGGCGTGGATGAAGCCGAGGACGAGCTGCGCGAGATCGTCGATTTTCTGAAGAACCCCGGAAAGTACACGAGCCTTGGAGGCCGGATCCCTAAAGGCGTGCTCCTCGTCGGGCCTCCGGGCACCGGCAAGACGCTCCTCGCGCGCGCTGTCGCCGGCGAGGCGCACGTGCCCTTCTTCAGCCTGAGCGGTTCGGAGTTCGTCGAGATGTTCGTCGGTGTAGGCGCCGCGAGGATCCGCGATCTGTTCCAGCAGGCCGATGCCAAGGCGCCCTGCATCGTCTTCATCGACGAGCTCGACGCGCTGGGCAAGGCTCGCGTCCAGAGTCCGATTGGCAGCCATGAGGAACGGGAACAGACGCTCAATCAGCTGCTCGCGGAGCTGGACGGTTTCGATTCCCGCAAGGGCGTCATCATCATGGCCGCGACCAACCGGCCCGAAGTGCTCGACGCCGCTCTGCTCCGCCCCGGGCGCTTCGACCGGCAGGTGCTCGTCGACAAGCCCGACGTCAAGGGGCGCGCGGATATCCTCGCCATCCACGCCAAAGGGGTCAAGATGGCCGAGGACGTCGACTTGAAGGTGATTGCCGCGCGCACCGCCGGCTTCGCCGGCGCGGATCTGGCGAACCTGGTGAACGAAGCGGCGCTGCTGGCCGCCAGGAACGACAAGAAGGCGGTCGGGGCCAAGGACTTCGACCAGGCCATCGATCGTCTGGTCGCGGGACTCGAGAAGAAGCGCGTGATGAGTCCCAAGGAGCGCGAGATCGTCGCCTATCACGAGTCGGGCCACGCCATCGTGGCGAGCGTGCTGCCAGGAACCGACCCCGTGCACAAGATCTCGATCGTGCAGCGCGGATTCGGCGCGCTGGGCTACACCATGCAGCTGCCGCTCGAAGACCGGTACCTGATGACGAGAACCGACCTCCTGCACCAGCTCGCCATCCTGCTGGGAGGCCGGACCGCCGAGGAGATCGCGCTTGGCGACATTTCGACCGTGGCGCAGAACGATCTGCAGCGGGCGACCGATATCGCGCGCGCGATGGTCGCGGAATTCGGTATGAGCGATGCGATTGGCATCGCCAGCTACGACGGCCACTCGCGCAACCGGTTCCTGGACATCGGTCTCGTCCAGGAGCGCGGGCAGTACGGGGAGGACACTGCCCGTCAGATCGACGCCGAGGTCAAGCGGATCCTGACGGAAGCGCACGCGCGCGCCACCGCGATCCTCACCGAACGCCGCCCGGCCCTCGAGACCATCACACGGCGGCTCCTCACGGTTGAAGTGATGGAAGGCGACGAGCTTCGCAGCCTGCTGGTGCAGGGCCCTCAGGCCTAGTCGCGCGGCTGCGCGAGCTGATCCAGCGCGATTTCCTCGAAGTCGTAGACCTCCGCGACATCGAGCTGTGTACCGAACTGTCTGCCCAGCTCTTCGTGCGCAGGGTGTCCAAGATAGGCGCGCAACCCCGCGAGGTCGTCGAATGCGATTGTCGCAATGAACTCCGCGGCGCCGCTGCGGCCTTCATACCCCGCGCCATGACGGACGCGTCGTCCGAGCCGTACACGCCGAACCGTCGGGATGTTCGTGACGGCATACTCGAATGCCTTCAACAAAGCCTGCTGCTCGTCATGCGACAGATTCGGTCGCGGAGCAAAGAGCACGACGTGCGCGATCATCAGCGATACCAGCCTCTCCATCGGTAGTACGCGATTCCAAGTATCTCGTGGGCAGCGAGTGCGCCCTCGTACAATCCCAGTTCGCTCGGGAGCCAACGTGTGATCCAGGAGCGAGGCGACGCGGGATCGCGCGCGATCGCCGGAATCACCTCCACACCCTGCGCGCGAAACGCTCCAATCGACCGGCGCATGTGGAAGCGCGAGGTCACCAGAATCGTGTGATCGACCTCGAGCCTGCGAAGCAGAGGTGTCACGTTGGCCGCCTCAGCGGCCGTGTTGAACGACTGCAGGTTGGAGAGGATTCGGTCGGAAGGAACCCCCAGACGCACGAGCGCGTCACGCATCGTCACCCCCGTTGACTCCACATCGTCTTCCGGATGGACGAGCCCACCGGAGCTGACGATCCATTCGGGATTGGCGAGCCGGAATACGCGAGCAGCCTCGAGGACCCGCATCGCCGCCCAGGCGTCGACGATCGACAGACTGCCATCGTCCCAGTCGCGTGCGGTGAAGCTTCCGGACCCGAGTACGACGATGGCCGTCGTACCGGGAGGGACGTCTTCTGCTTTCAGAGGCACGAAGCCGGCGCCGAGCGCGGCGGTTGCGCGGTGAGTGATGGCCCAGGTACTGACGATGACATAGAAGCAGACGAGGGCCGCGACCGCGCCACGGGCCGGGCGGGAGTGCGGGCGCAACGCCAGCCAGAGCGCCGCGGCGCCGAGCAGGGAGACGACACCGCCGGAAGAAAAGACGTACCAGGCAGCGTCAGCCACAGGAAGTATCGGGACGCACTACTGGCACGGGCCGGCCGGGAAGTGTTCCATGACCTGGGTGTCGGCACTCAAGAGAGCGAAGGGCTCTCGATCATCGGCTATCAGGGCGCGTCGGCTCTATGAGGAGACGCACACTCGAATGGTCAGTGCTCGCCGCGGAGTCAGCCTCGGGCGTCCGCTTCATTGAAGTCGCTCGTTCTGGCGAGCACCGTACCAAACCAGGCAAGCCATACGCACATTACCCCTGACGCAAGGAGCCACAAGAGGTTCGCGGGGCCAACGTCAAGCCAGACCCCGAGCGCCCAGCCGGCGAATGACGCGAGTCCGGCTCCTGCATTTACCCCCGCCGACCATTTCGGAAGGAGCCGATGTGGATTGGGGTACTCGTTCCAGGCAATCACCGCCACCGCCACCGCGAGCATTGAGAAGCCGTTCCCGTGCCCCTCCGCGAAGGACCACCACGCTTCGAACTGGGCAAGGTCCCTGGACGCCGCGAGGTCCGCTATGACGGTGGCCTCGGTGACGGCCGTCGTCAGCGTCCAGAGCGCCCCGACCAGGACCACCGCCCAGGCCGAAATCGTCTTACCGGTGCTGGTCAGCCGCGAGCGGCTGACCAGCACGAGAACAGCCGCGATCGCGAAGCAGGAGAGTGCGGCCGCCGCGGTCCAGTGGACGACCACCCACCTCGACGCAGACTCGCCGATGTGCGTCATCTGCACCTCGAGGTCGGGGTGAAGGGGGCCATGGAAGCCCAGCGCGAGGACGAGAAGGAGCGAGGCGCCGGCAAGCCACGCGCCCGCCACTCGCAGACCAGTCTGGTCGCTCGTCATAGAGTCCTCCGGAATGTGTTCCTGCTTTGTGTCTCGATCCGTCGTCGGCTCAGGTTACGGTGCGCTTTATGTGCTCCTCACTTTTCGCCTCGGCTCCATTTGGAGGTTAGCCGGCACTCCGAACGTCCGTGTCCGCTGCCTTCAGTTGCCGTTTCAGGACTGCAATCTGTCCGGCATGATACGCAGTGTGTTGAACCATGCCGTGCAGCATGACGTAATACGTTCGACGCACTTGAAAGAGCTGTTCATCAAGAACGGCATCGTCGATCCGCCCCACTGCACTGACGAACTCTCGATTTGCGTCCTCCAAGTCACGGAGCGCTTGAAACCACGCAGTTGGCGACGGGGTCTCCAGTGCCGGCCAGGTCGTCCGGCCGGCCACCCACGTCTCGGCGTTGCCTTCGAGTAGCGCGCGAGCGTGGCGGAGTTCTGATGTCACGTGGCCGACCAACTCCCAAATCGAATGTACGCCGCCTTCCGGTCTGCGCGCCGCGATGCCGACGTCGACTCCGTCGAGCGCTTGTCGAAGAGAGGGACCGTGGTAAGCCCGTCCCTCAAAGGTCAGTTCGAGGAGCCGAGCGATCCGTTCGACTTCACGCATACGCACGCTCCCATGAATCTGGCGATCTGCGCGCGGACGGCTTGGCCGGCAAACGTTCGGCGCTGAGCCCTGCGCTGCAGCGACACGTGACCACGAGGTTAGGCGGCCCTCGCTTTCAGATATCGATTGGGCACATTGTTGAGTGGCGGAACCGTACGCCCGGACGCCTCGATCAGCAATCTGATGTTGTCGTAGATATCGTCCTCCCGCCGATGCACCTGAGGCAGGAGGCCGAACTGCGCGTATGAAACCGGCGTCACGTCGAAAATCGTGGTCTCCCACTCGAAGCCTCTGCCCCAAGTAATCCCTCGTAGCGCAACATCGGTCCTGGCGCCAGCTTGCAGAAGCATCTTCAGGATTGGGGCCGAACGATTGTGACTCGAGTTGACGGTATGGAAGAGAGGCGTGTGCCCATCGAGCCCGTACTCGTCCACTGACGCGGTCGCATTGACATCGGCGCCCATATCGATGAGCACTTGTGCGGCCGCGACGTTCCCATACTCGGCGGCCACATGGAGCAACGACGCACCCACCAGCGGCGTGAACGCAGACACCATGGTCGTCCTGTGCTGGAGAAGTGCCGGATTCGTGCGAATGGCTGCGGCTAACGCCTGGCCATCATTCAGGAGGACTGGCGCCACGGCAGGATCGTCCAGGAGGGCGCCTCGATCGAGCAATAGCCGCAGGCACTTCGGAAAGTTGTCGCCGCGGCCATACATCTCGGTGAGCCAGTTGACAAGCGACTTGCCCTGAATCTGCGCTCGCGGGTTCAGGCCGGCGTCGAGTGCTTCGCGAATCTGCTCGACCGCGTGCAGTTCAAAGGCCACGAGGATGTCAGGGTTGTCGCGTTTGCCGAACAGCCTTCTGAAGAATGCCATGCTGCACCTCAGCCGGTTAGGTCCACGGTTGTCCGCCTGACGTCCGCCCTCACCTGCCGGCGTTCATCGTCGCGCGCGCCGGTCGGGTGCACCACGAGATCAGACAGCGCCATTCGTGTCGTGCGTCGGAGGTTCAGATCATTCGGAGCAAATTCGGCCCTCTTGGGGATGTCCGACACGCGCAAGGTGATCAGGTCTCCTGCGGCTGGTTAGGCTAGCCGTCTCCCATTGGCGGGTCAGACGCACTGATGCGCTTCAACGAGCGCGTATCCAGTCCGACGAATTGGGAGGCAAAGCGATGAATATGTCCCGGTCTCGAACGTCAGTTCGAAGCCCAATTCCGTAACTCGCCAACCCGCCGTTTCTTTCGAAGCCTCTTGCGCATAGCTGCGATTCGTCCTTGTCGGGCTGACGCCCGGCTTGAGCCGCGCGCCACCGTGACATGGTCGCAATGGGACAGCAGGCATGACGGCTCCAAGCCGACGTCAGGCCGTGGCTCGTTTCAACTACGTGAAGAAGCGCCGGATTCCGAGCCAGACAATTGGTACCGCTGAAACCAATGTCAAGAGAGAGACGGCAAGGAGTGGTGCCCGTGCACGTGT
>JBFWPD010000254.1:0-6158 GCA_050250175.1 Vicinamibacterales bacterium | reverse complement strand
GTTGCAGAGCGCGGCACGAATGCCGACGACCTTGTTCGCGGCGATCTGTTCCCCCTGGCCGCTTCCTCCGAGGACGATGCCGCGGTCAGCGCGCCCCTCGGCGACGGCCCGGGCGACTGCGATGCAGATCGGCGGATAGTCGATCGATTTCTCGTTGTGCGTGCCGTAGTCCTCGGCGGTGTGACCCAGCCGGTCGAGCGTGCCCTTCAGATGCTCCTTGAGGAGATATCCGGCGTGATCCGCGCCAATCGCCACGCGCATGCGCGCGATTGTACTATGTTCTGCCGACGTGCTTCGTGCTGCGCGGCTCTGTGCGCGCGCTTTCGCGCGTTGTGCAGGCGCTGCGTGCTGCGTGCACTACACTCGCGCGATTCGGCCGCGCGGAAACGGTTGCGACAGGAGCCGAATGACATCTTCAGTCGTCCTCTCACCGCGCGGCGAGCAGCGGCTCGGCACCGGCCATCCCTGGATCTATCGCTCCGACGTCGTGAGGGTTGACGGCGCTCCCGGCGACCGGGTGGCCGTGCACGGAGCGCGCGGCCGCACGCTCGGCCATGCGTTCTACAGCGATCGATCGCAGATTGCCTTGCGCATGCTGTCGTACGGTCCGGAGCCTGCCGGCGATGTGTTGATCCGCCGGCGCATCGAGGAGGCGATCGATTTCCGGTCGCGGCTCGGCATCGGCGCCACATGCCGGCTCGTTCACGCCGAAGGCGACTTGCTGCCGTCGCTCGTCGTCGACAGGTACGGCGAGCACCTGGTCGTTCAGGCGTTGTCGCAGGGCGCCGAAAGGTTGACCCCTCTCGTCGTCGAAATCCTGCAGGAGGTCGTGAAGCCGGCGGGGATTCTTGCGCGCAACGATTCGCGGGCGCGGCTGCTCGAAGGGCTCGACCAGCGAGTCGAGGTGCTGGCCGGGAGCGTGCCTCAGACGGTGACGGTCGAGCAGAGTGGCATCGAGTACGAGGTGGATCTGCGCGAGGGGCAGAAGACTGGTCTCTTTCTGGACCAGCGCGAGAATCGCGAAGCTGCCCGGGGGTACGCGCGCGGCCGGCTGCTCGATGCGTTCAGCTATCACGGCGGGTTCGCGCTGACGCTGGCCTCGAAGTGTGAGGAGAGCGTCGCCATCGACATCTCCGAGGAGGCGGTGCGGCGTCTCCAGGCCAACGCGCGGCGGAACCGTCTGACCATCGACGCGCGCGTGGGCAACGTCTTCGACGAGCTGCGGGGGCTGGAACGCCTGGGCGAGCGCTTCGACACCATCGTGCTCGACCCGCCCGCGTTCGCGAAGACGAAGGCGTCGGTCCCGAAAGCCACCGCAGGCTACAAGGAGATCAATCTTCGCGCGCTCAAGCTCCTTGCGCCGGGCGGGACGCTCATCACGTGCAGCTGCTCGTACCACATCAGCGAAGGCGCCCTTGCACAGATTGTGTACGACGCGGCATTCGATGCGCAGACGCACGTCTCGATTATCGAGAAGCGGATGCAGAGCCGCGATCACCCCGTGTTGCTCGGTGCGCCGGAGACCTATTATCTCAAGTGTTTCATCCTGAGAAAGCTTCTCTAGTAGCCTTTAGTGAGCGATGAACCTCGATCGACTCGATCGAGCCCGACTACGGTATCCGTGATGGCGATTGGCGACGCCGACGCCGTGCGAAGCAGGCGTTGATGTGCCGCGACGCAAGACCTGCCCACATTGTCGCGCATCCGTTCTACACGCCACTGAATTAGATCCTCGACGAACATTACTTCGAAGGCTTGGGCGCCGCGGGCGCGATCCCACCGCAGCCGTGGTGTGCGCTCTCCAGAGAGATCATTCATCGGTACAGGTAGTTCTTGATGCTGATGAGGCTCTGCGTCTCAGTAGAAGGTCTCCGACTGCTGGCGCATCGTCATAGCTATTCGGCTGCGATTGGCGATTTGCGCGCGCCGGTGCAGGCTCGCACAACGCCGCTGGTCTGTAGCCCATATCCCCCCATTTAGGTCAGCCATGTTTGGGGGGATGCTTCTTTGCGCCTGCCAAGCTTAGTCTCCACGTGCGTGAGTGGCGCCTGAGTGCAGCAATGCACCGCGGTGGAAGTGAGCGTCAACTCGTGACTGGTTGGTAGATGTATCGAGGCGTCAGAGGAAGAACTCCATTAACACCGAGAAGGAGGACACGATGGGCGGCCACCCGATCGTGACGACATTGCGAGCTGTGTGTGCGGCGACGCTCGGCGTCCTACTGCTTCCGCTATCTGCAGTGGCGCAGGATGTGACCTTCACGAAGGACATTGCGCCTCTCTTCCAGGAGAAGTGTCAAACATGTCACCGGCCGGGTACTGTGGCGCCGATGTCGCTGGTCACCTATCAGGATGCGCGTCCGTGGGCGACCGCGATCAAGAACCGTGTGTCCACGAGAGCGATGCCCCCGTGGCCGATGGACAAGACGGTCGGCGTTCAAAGATTCAAGAACGACATCTCTCTCTCCGAGGAGCAGATTGCAACGATCGTGCGATGGGTCGATGGCGGCGCCCCCATGGGCAATCTGGCCGACATGCCTGCTCCACGAGAGTGGCCGGATCCCGATGCCTGGAACTATGAAGCCAGGTTCGGCCGGCCGCCCGATCTCGTTATCAGTTCGCCCTCCTATCACGTGAAGGCTGGTGGTATCGACGAATGGCCGACGCCCGAGGTGCGGATCCCGCTGACGGACCTTTCCGAGGAGCGCTGGATCAGCGCCATTGAGCTGAGGCCGGGAAATACGGACAGCCGATACGCATTCCACCACGCGAACCCGAGCCTCATTCCTCCAACCGCGGCGGACGACCCCGATCGGTTGGAGCGGTACCAGCTCACCGACTCGGCAGTAGGCACCGAGGGCTTCATATTTCCCGACGACTCTGGAAAGCGCATTGTCCCGGGCTCGAGCGTCTCGTTCGGGATGCATCTCTGGCCCTTGAATGACAGGGACGTCGACGTCGTGCTCCAGATCGGCCTGTGGTTTTATCCGCAGGGTGATCGGCCGAAGCACGAAACCGAAGGCGAGGTGCTCTTCCAAGTCTCACAGGGAACGCGACTGGGCGAGGTTGCGAGGACCGATCGGGGGCCGACGGCTGCTGACAAGGTCAATCCGCAGCTTGTCACGCACAGCGATCTTCTGATTCCGCCAAATAGCGTGTCAATCATTCGCGGTGTCCATGTGCTCCCGCGGAATGCGAGGGTCCACAGCCTCAGGGGACACATGCACTTCCGTGGCAAGCATCAGGTCGTCGAAGTCATCTACCCGGACGGGCGATGGGAGACCTTGAACAAGTTGAACTGGGATCACGCCTGGCATACCGCGTTCCTCTACGAGGATGACGCGATGCCGTTGCTGCCCAAGGGGACCACGCTCATCCTCACCTCCGAGTTCGACAACACCAGGGCCAACCGCTACAACCCCGATCCCGATCAGTGGGTGGCGGGTGGGAGGCGATCGGCTGACGAGATGTCGCATTTGCGATTGGGCATCACCTGGTTCAGTGATGAGGAATTTGCTGCACTCGTGGCGGAGCGCAAGGCGCTCGAGGCACGGCAATCGCAGCAGCAAGACTAGTGAGGGCGACGACCATGTCTCGGAGCCGAACGCTATTGACGCTACTGACAACTGTCTGGCTCTTGTTAGGCAGCACGGGGGGCGTGCAGGCGCAGACGCCAGACGGCGTCACTGACAGCCCGCTGATGGTTGAGAACTTGCGACCGTCAGGCAGGCCCGTGATTCCGATCTTCGACGGATGGTATCAGAACGAAGATGGCACCTACGATCTCTGTTTTGCCTACTTCAACATGAACCTTGAGGAGGATCTGCACATACCGGTGGGCCCGGACAACTATGTCCGGCCCAACGAGTTCGACGGCAATCAGCCGACACACTTTCATCGCGTGCCACCCGAGGCAAGACGAACCTACTGTGCCTTCGTAGTGAACGTGCCCGCGAACTTCGGCGACCGTCGTGTGATCTGGACGCTGCGCCGGAATGGAAATGTCTATGCCACGCCCGGTCACATTACAAAACGTGAGTACCTGCTCGAGGATCGGTTCCAGAGATCAGAAGACAGGGTTTCTCCGTGGGTGAGCATGGTCGCGCCGGTCTCTTCGAAGCCGGTGCGAGGGAGGAGGGGTCTTACTGTTGGCCCTGCCGCTGGGTCCGTTGGCAAGCCGATGACACTAAGTGTGTCGGTTCGGGACGCGGAACCAATGTCGACCGCCGAGCAGCCACGACAATTCGAGGCGTATTGGTACAAGCACTCCGGACCGCCTGGGGCGGTGACATTCAGCGCGAACCACGTCGAATTGGAGCAGGGGCAGGACGTGGCGACCGTGACGGCGACATTTGCTGAGCCCGGGGAGTACGTCTTGCGAGTGCTCGGGATGAACGGCGACTTCTTTAGCCACTGCTGCTGGACCAACACATTCTTGAGAGTCACCGTAACTCCTTAGCGCGCCTGGGCGCGAATTGCCCCGTGTTCCAGCAACTCCAAGAGCAAGTCGAGCGCTGGTGTCTTCGTGTAGGCGTCCGTCTGAGTTTCATCATGAGATCCCTCCTAATGATGTCTCTGGAGGATCTTCGGCGACGGCAAAACGGGGGATTTTCAAGATGCAGCACATCTTTGTCGGCAGCCCAACTTCATTAAGACCAGTAAGCGTTCTCGGCATCGTGAGTGCGATGCTAGTGGCGCTTTCGCTGACCCTGAGTTCCGCGCAACAGCCGAGCAGCCTTGATGGCGTCTACACCGCAGAACAGGCCAATGCCGGAGCCCAGGTGTATCGACGGGCTTGCGCATCCTGCCATCTGGCGGACCTTCGTGGATCGTCAGACGCGGGGCCGCTAGTGGGACCGGCCTTTCAAGGCCAGTGGGGGAATCGGCCCTTGGCAGAGTTTCTCCTGGGTCTCAAAGGGTCGATGCCCATGGGAAACGCTGGCACCTTGAGTGACGCAGAGTACATTTCCGTAGCCGCGTTCATTCTTCAGCGCAATGGTCTCGAGCCAGGTGCGACCCCGCTCAGTTTCTCGACCGAGAGCCGGACCGTGCTCGGTGGGATCGTCGATGGGAACCGCGCCGGAAGCGTTGCAGCGGCCGTGTATCCCATTCCTGGCCGTGTGGGCACCAGCCCATCGCCCGATTCGGTACGAGCAATGAGTGCCGGAATGGCACCGGCCGGTGGTGGTGCGCTGACCGAAACTCCGACCGCAATCACGTGGACGTACCGTTCTGTTCCGCGTTTCACGCCGCCTTCTGATGCAGAACTCGCCGATCCGCCCAGTAAAGACTGGTTGCACTGGCGCGGCAACCCCGCCGCGTGGGGCTATAGCGCGCTCAAGCAAGTCAACGCGGAAACGGTCGGGCGGCTCGAGCTGGCGTGGGTGTGGGGACTGCCCAATGGCAGGAGCCAGCTCGCGCCGCTTGTGCGCGACGGAGTCATTTTCATCACGACGGCCAGAAATAACGGGCTCCACGCCCTCGATGCCACCGACGGAACGCTCCTGTGGGAATACAGCAGGCAGTTTCCGGACAAGAGCGAGGAGTCGCGTGCGGTTCGAACGTTGGCGCTGTGGCAGGACCAGGTGCTGGTCACCACACGCGACGGCTATCTCGTCGCGCTGCATGCGCGAGACGGCAAAGTGCGGTGGGAAGTCCCACTCGGCGAAGGGGAAAACGAACTCACAACCTCAACGGGTCCTCTGATCGCCGACGGGAAGATCATCAACGGCGTGAACGGGTGCGGTGAAGGAGCGGCAAGCTGTTTCATTAGTGCGCGGGATGCTCGAACCGGCCGTCTGCTCTGGCGAACGATGACCGTGCCCAAGCCAGGGACGCCAGGTGCGGATACGTGGGGCGACGTTCCTTACGAACGACGGAGCGGCGCTGACGTCTGGAACGGCGGCAGCTGGGACGTAAAACTCGGCCTCGTGTTCTTTGGCACAGCGCAGGCGAAGCCTCATGTGGCGACCAGTCGCGGCATGACGACGGACGACCAAACGCTCTATGCCAACTCGACCCTCGCCCTTGATGTCAATGACGGCCACATCGTCTGGCATCGCACACATGTGCCTGGAGAGTCTCTCGATCTTGACGAAGCTTACGAGCAGATCCTGATTGACGTCGACGGACAGCCGCTCGTAATGGCCGCTGGCAAGC
>JBFWPD010000253.1:0-6184 GCA_050250175.1 Vicinamibacterales bacterium | reverse complement strand
TTTCCAGCGTGCCCACAATGTCTGCAAGCATGTCCGCGCCGTTCGTCTCTGGATGGCTGCCTTCAGGACTGGCGCCGTGGCACCGAAGCCACGGCCCGCCGCCACCATCGAGGATGAGCGGGTGGCGCTCACACCGTCTGGCGCAGCGGCTTTGATGGAGCACCCGGTGGAGGACGAAGCCACCGTGAACACTCAGGCTGCGATCCGACGCCTGATCGATGAGCAGGATGCCTACCGGCGAGATCTGCTGGCTCGCGGCTATCGACCGGTCGACGATCCAGTCTGGCGCGAGCGTGACCTTCAGATCATTTCGCTGCGGGCACGGCTTCCACGTCCGACGCTCACTGCTGCTCTCTAGCGTGCCGATGCCGGCCGCTACGGCGGCCGGCCACTCACGCCTGGCACCTGCCGGCTGCCCGGTGAAACGATGCACCCCACATATGAACCTGTTGCCGGAATTGCTTCTGATACCGCCGTCCGTCTAGCCGTGATCGGTCGCTGTGAAGGGACTGACGATGAGCTTCAGGATGCCGCCCAGCTGTACATGGACGGTCTGCGGGCTGCGCTTCAGTCCGAACACGGTCCGGAACTGGGTAGCGCGATGTTCGACGCCATCACTGCGCACATCGTGTCCCGATTAACGGAGCGCTAACACGCCAGCCGGCTTCCATCAGGGGAGCCGGCGCTTTCAGTCTGGAGATCAGTATGACGACAGGCAGTTCGACTCCACGCAAAGCCCGCAAGCGCGCCTCCGGCGAAGGGTCGTTGCGGTTCAATGAGAAGAAACAGCTCTGGGTCGGCCGGCTGATGGTCGGCCGCCGGCTCGACGGAAAGCCGCATGTGCGTGAAGTCACGGCCAGGACTCAGAAGGTCTGTCGCGAGCGTCTGGATTCGCTGAAACTACAGGCCATGAACGGGACGCTTGCCTCGATAGAGACGGCCGGCCTGACTGTGTCGACGTTCCTCGACCGATGGCTGGCGATGGTCCAGGACAGCAAGAAAGTCGCAACCTACCTGCGCTACCGGGGCTACGTCGAAAATCACTTCAGGCCGGCGCTCGGCTCAAAGCGCCTGGCGAAGCTGACGCACGACGATGTGCAGCAATTCTTGACGGCAAAGCGTACCGAGAATCGTCAACGCGGCAAGAACTCCAAGCCGCTTTCCCCAAGGTCTCTGTACAACCTCTACGTTGCGCTTGGAACAGCACTGACGTGGGGCGTGCGGAAAGGGTACATCACGTTTCCCCGATGTCTCGTGTGGACCCTCCACGCTTCGTCAGGAGCGAGGTTCGACCGATGACGGCCAAACAGACGATGAAGCTGATCTACCACGCGGAGAGCGATCCACTGGTCTGCCTGTGGACGCTGGCGGCACTCACCGGGGCACGCAAGGGTGAGTTGTTGGCCCTCAGTTGGGATGATGTCGACCTGGATGCCGGGCAGTTCCACATCCGACGCTCGCTCCGATCCGTGAAGGCCGGCGAGCCGGAGTACACGGAGCCGAAGACCGTTCGGAGCCGACGCACGCTGGATCTGGCGCCCGACGCGGTCCTGTCGTTGCGGGCGCACTGGGATCGCCAGAAGTTCCATGCTGGAACGATGTGGGATGGCTGGAACCCGCATCGGCTCGTGTTCGTGAGCAAGCTCGGGACGCCCCTCTACACGGACAACGTTACCCGAGCCTTCAAGGCTGCGCTTGCGCGCGCCGATCTGCCGACTGCCACGCGCTTCCACGATCTGCGGCACGGTGCCGCCACGTTGATGCTGGAAGCCGGCGAGTCGGTGCCGACCGTGGCCGAATACCTGGGTCACGCAACGCCCGCCGTGACCATGACTGTCTACGCGCACGCGGTGCCGGGCTCGAACAAGCGGGCTGCTGAAAGGCTCGGCGCCATCTTCAGAAGCGCTATGACACCGTCGTCCGAAGCGGACGGTGACCCGACTTACTCGGCCGGGCAGAAAACCCAACAACGTTTGGTTCAAGGTGACACGGCTTCCTGCGTTCACACGATAAGAGAAGGCCATGCTATGCTCCTCCCAGATAGCCCGTGACGCGGAGTCGTGACGAAGCCCATGGGTCTAGAATGTGAACATGAGTTCTAGTCGGGATGCGCGAACACCGCCAGCGCCTGTCTCCCACGAAGGTGAGTGTGAGGTTCATGGCGCGGGCTGACCTACTGAAGACCCTCTTTCGAAGCTTCAAGTCTGGAGACGAGGTCTCATTTTCTAGCGCTGCGCGGGCGATCATCGAGGAAGAGCGCAAGAAGTCCCACGTCGTCCTCGCGAATGAGCTGGCCAGGATCCTCGACAACGGCCGCTCGCAGGCGTCACTTCCGATTTCCGAGCAGGCCCTCGGTTTCCGCCCACTACCGAAGGATGCTGATCGCGGAGCCGGCCTCATTGAGATTCGCCTTCCGCAACGACGCTTAGAGGATGTCGTCCTCCCTCGGAAGCAACGCGAGCCCCTGCTCGACGTGCTCAGCGAATTCAGGGAGTGGGATGTGCTGGAGGCGAATGCCCTCCGCCCGACGACCAAGCTCCTATTCTGCGGCCCCCCAGGTTGTGGTAAGACTGTGACCGCAGAGGCGATATCATGCGAGCTAGGATTACCATTGCTGTATGTTCGATTCGATGCGGTAGTGTCGAGCCTGCTCGGCGAAACTGCCACGAACTTGCGAAAGGTGTTCGACTACGCCTCGCAAGACTCATGGGTGGTCTTCTTCGACGAGTTCGATGCGATTGGCCGATCACGGGATGATGCGACTGAACACGGTGAGCTGAAACGAGTGGTCAATACGTTCCTCCAGCTTCTTGATGGTTTTCGCGGGCGTTCACTGGTGATTGCGGCCACCAATTTTGAGCAGTCGCTCGATCCTGCGTTGTGGCGACGCTTCGATGAAATCGTTCGCTTCGAGCGTCCATCGACGGCAGAGATCGAATTGTTGCTCTCGAAACTGCTCGGTACACAGTCACGACTGCGCTTTCCAGTCAGGGATCTGGCTTCGGAACTGGATGGTCTCAGTCACGCCGAGGTCGAGCGGATCTGCGACGACGCCAAGCGTCGTGTGGTATTGCGTGGGGACCGGGCGATTCGGAAGGATGACGTGATGCGGGCCGTCAAGCGCCAGATGCGTCGCAGGCAGGCGCTGCGCATCAGCATTGCAGGGAGCCCGCGCCCGTCCGTAGACCCAGAGCTGGATGACGACTCTGACGAGGCAGGTCATCGGCGAGGTGAGCGTTGATGCTCTGGCAGCCCAACATCGCGCTTCCACACATTCGGTGGCGTCGCCTTCAAGACGCAGCGTCGAGACGCAGGCGACGCGGCGTCGCCCCCCGAATCCCGCTCCGGGCCAATCAACGAGTGCACGGTGACGACCTAGCTAGTCAGCTCGCCGCAGGTTTGGCTGCACTGCCTCGCATCGACCCCCCTGATATTGTCGAGCCCGTCCGTCTTCGCGTCTTGGAGCTGAGCTTCCTTGAATCGTCGCAGCGTGAACTGCTTGAGCGCTTCGGCATTCGCATCCTTGACGAATCGGAATCAACGGAACTGCTGGAATCGCCGGTGAACCTGGTGCGGGTCCGATTCGAGGATACCGATGAGGCGGAGGCCTTTCGAATGGCCGCTCCATCGCTGCCTGGCGTACTTGCGGCCGAACCGGTCCGAGGATCGAGAGGGGTCGCTGACCCCCGACGATTCGTTGTCCGGTTCGATAGCATCGAGAGTGGGAAAGCGTTCATCGCCGCCGACGAGCAGGCGGCGCGATGGTCGTATCGGCTTGGACCGAAGCCACAGGTGGCGCGCCAAAAACAGACGACCCGGATCAGGTTGACGGTCCAGTTCCCGGACCAGAAAGTGATCGATCAGCTCTTGACGGAGTTGAATCGATACCGCCAGGGAAACGAGGAGCCGGGGTTCCTGACGCCCACTCAGCGCGCGCAACTGTTCGATGCACTTGAGGCCGCTGCTCGCCTCGGACCTGAGGACCGCCGAGGATCCGTCCTCGCGGCAGAGTGCCCCACGAGCGGCAGATTTCTCGTGGACGTGGACCTCTGGCATCCCGGCGATGCGGACCTTCGGGACGAGGCCATTCGCGACTTCGAGGCGCTGGTCAAGCGCATCGGGGGGCGAGTAACCGATTTCCCGCGCAGCGTCGCCAACACTCTTCTCCTTTCACGGGTTGAGGTTGATCGTTCGGGGCTCGATGCTCTGCTGGCCTACGAACGTGTCGCACACGTCGACCTGCCGCCGAAGTTCGAGTTGCCACCGATCACACCGTTCACACCCGTCGAGGCCCCTGACCAGCTTCCGCCGATCCCTGAGGATGGCCCGCTCGCGTGCGTCATCGACTCGGGCGTTGTGTCGGGCCACCCGATGCTTCGGGGCGTCGTGATTGCCGCAGAGAGCTTCGAATCTGGAGAGGAGTCGGAATCCGATCAAGCTGGCCACGGCACGCTCGTCGCCGGCATCGTGGCCTACGGTGACGTGCAGGAGTGCGTGGACAAGCAGCAGTGGCAGCCACGGGTACAGGTGCTGAGCGCGAAGGTTCTGCGACAGGCGCCTAACGCGTCCGCAGGCCCGACGGAGTTCGCAAAACCTGAGCGTGCCGTCTTCCAGATAGAGGAGGCCATCCGGCACTTCGCCTCCGAGTATGGATGCCGGATTTTCAACCTGTCAGTCGGGGACTTGCGACGGCCATTTCTCGGCGGCCGCCAATTGGAGTGGGCACTGGTGCTCGACGAGTTGGCGCGCGAGCTTGACGTGGTGCTCGTCGTCTCGGCCGGCAATGTTTCGCAGCCCGGGATTCCTGCAGTGGCGATGCGGGATCAGTTTCAGCGGGCCGTGCGCGACCAACTGTTCTTCCGTGACCACGCCCTCATTGATCCGGCCCCGGCTGCGCTGGCGCTCAGCGTCGGGGCACTCGCGAGAACTGACCTCCCGCGTGAGTCTTGGCACCAGTTCGAAGAGAGTCGCGAGCAGAAGATTCCGCGGCTCGCCGGTTCGCCTTCCGGCTGTCCTTCTCCCTTCACGCGTACCGGAGTTGGCGATCAGTCCGGCAGCGGACTCCGGCGTGCTGTGAAGCCTGAACTCGTGGACTTCGGGGGTAACTACGCGCTGGCCGAGTTCGGTGGCCAGTGGCAACTGCGAGATCCTTACCTGGGAGAGCTATCGCTGAATGCGAACTTCCAGTCAGGTCGGCTTATCGCTGCCTCACCGGGGACGAGCTTCGCGGCCCCACACGTTACGCACGCCTGTGCCGTAGTGGAAGCGGAACTGCGAAGGACAGCACGAGATGGAGCCAAGCCAACAGCGAACTTGATTCGCGCGCTGGTCGTTCACGCTGCGAGTCACGGTCAGGTGCTACGCGACTGGATGACAGAGGGATGTAGCGAGGCGGAGGGACTGTCTCGATTGCTCCAAACGTCGGGTTACGGACGGACCGATCCGGACCGAGCAGCCTTCTCGGCCGATAACCGGGCAGTTCTGATCGCGGAAGAGGAGATCGAAGAGGACAACATTCATCTCTTCGAACTCGAACTACCCGTGGCCTTCCTCGATACGGGAGGACGGCGTCGGATCCGCGTGAGCCTGGCATACGATCCTCCGACGAGGGCATCGCGGATTGAGTACTTGTCACGCACCATGTGGTTTCAGGTCTACCGTGGTCATCAGACGCAAGAAGTCCTGGAAGCCATGCGGCAGGCGAAGGGCACCGGCGAGCCACCTGCCCGCTTGAACGCTGCATCGTCGCGGCCCACCTACACTGCCCTGCAATGGTCGACAGTGCAGTCTGCCACGTTTGAGGGTAAGTCAAGGCAAAGTTTTGACTATGCGGCGGTGCCGGATGGACCGGCAGTCGTCCATATCCTGGTGGGCTGCGTCAAGCGCTTCGACTCTGCAGCGTCGCCGTTGCAGAGGTATGCCTTGGTAACGTCGCTTGAGCATGACAACGAATCGGTGCAGTTGCACCAGGTCATCCGACAGCAAGTCGAACAGCGCGTCCGTATCCAGGCCTGACAAATCTTTACAGCCATCGTGGTCAGCCAAGGCGTGAACAAACGCGGATGATCGGACCCGGAGACAGCTTCTGGAGTCGCAGTGTCGCGGCCGGCTATTGGTTCATTTCTACACCCATGCCGAAGCTGCTCATAGATCGCCGCAAGCGCTTCATCAACTTGAGATAGAT
>JBFWPD010000252.1:0-6196 GCA_050250175.1 Vicinamibacterales bacterium | reverse complement strand
GGGCGTCGAGGTGGACTCGGTCCACCTCGCGCTGTCGGGGCCGCACATCAAGGGATTCAACAGCCGGGGCGTCATCGCGGTCGCGGGGAAGAACCGCGAGGTCCCGCGCGAAGACGTGCGGCGCGCGATCGACGCCGCGAAGGCTGTCTCGCTCCCGACCGGCCGTGAGATCCTGCACGTCCTTCCGCAGGACTTCGTCGTGGATGAACAGGACGGCATCGGCGCTCCGGTCGGCATGACCGGGGCGCGGCTCGAGGTGAACGTCCACATCGTCACCGGCAGCCAGTCGTCCACCCAGAACATCGTGGCCTGCGTGAACCGGGCGGGCGTCAACGTCTCGGAAATGGTCGTCGAGCAGCTCGCGGCCAGCGAGGCGGTCCTCACGCACGATGAGAAGGACCTCGGAGTCGCGCTCGTCGACATCGGCGGCGGCACGACGGACATCGCGATCTACGAGCGAGGGAGCCTCTGGCACACGGCGGTCATCGGGATTGGCGGCGATCACTTCACCAACGACATCGCGGTCGGCCTGCGGACTCCTGTCCCCGACGCAGAGAAGATCAAGCGGAAGTGCGGCTGCGCGCTCTCGGCAATGGTCGAGGAAGACGAGACCATGGAGGTGGCGAGCGTGGGCGGGCGCAAGCCGCGCGTGATGGCGCGCCGCATCCTGTCCGAGATCCTGCAGCCTCGCGCGGAAGAGATCTTCCACCTGGTGTGGGACGAGATCCGCCGGGCCGGTTACGAGAAGTGCCTGAACTCCGGCATCGTGCTGACCGGCGGCGGCGCGATTCTCGACGGCATGCCCGAGATCGCCGAGCAGATCTTCGACCTGCCGATCAGACGCGGCTGCCCGACTGAAGTCGGCGGCCTTTCCGACCATGTCAACAGTCCGACCTTCGCGACGGCGGTCGGACTTACGCAGTACGGGTTCCGTCACAGCGCGGGCGATGCCGCGCGCGCACCGATGGGTGCGGGTGCGCTGGTCCGCGTGGCGGGCCGCCTCCGCGGACTGTTCAGGGAGTTCTTCTGACGAGGGAGTGACCAATGGGCGATGTCCGGGACAGACAGGACGCCGATGAAATCGGAGCGATGCCGCCGATGCGGCTGAAGCTCGATGAGCAGCGAGCCGCGGGCGCCAGGATCAAGGTGATCGGCGTCGGGGGTGGAGGCGGCAACGCCGTCAACCGGATGGTGCGCACCGGACTCGACGGCGTCGAGTTCATCGTCGCCAACACCGACCTGCAGGCGCTGGCTCACAACGCGGCGCAGGTGAAGCTGCAGATTGGCGGCAAGCTCACCAAGGGCCTCGGCGCCGGCGCCGATCCCAACATCGGGAGATCGGCCGCCCTCGAGGACACCGACAAGATCATCCAGGCCCTCGACGGTGCGGACATGATCTTCGTGACCACCGGCCTGGGCGGCGGGACGGGAACAGGCGCCGCGCCGGTCATCGCGAGCCTCGCGAGCGAGCTCGGCGCACTCACGGTCGCCGTCGTCACCAAGCCCTTCCGCTTCGAAGGCAAGAAACGCCTGCTTCAGGCCGAGCGTGGCCTCGAGGCGTTGCGCGAGTGCGTGGACACGATCATCACGATCCCGAACGAGCGGCTCCTGACGATCATCGATCGCAGCACGCCGCTGACCGACGCCTTCGGCACTGCAGACGACGTGCTCCTGCAGGCGATTCAGGGGATCTCGGATCTCATCCTCGTTCCCGGATTGATCAATCTCGACTTCGCGGACGTCAAGGCCATCATGTCAGGCATGGGCCTCGCGATGATGGGCACCGGTTTCGGGGAAGGGGAGGATCGCGCAATCGAGGCTGCCCGCCGGGCGATCTCGAGCCCGCTGCTCGAGGGCGCATCGGTCCAGGGCGCGCGAGGGGTCATCATCAATGTGACCGGAGGTCCCGACCTGTCGCTGATGGAAGTGAGTGACGCGTCGACGATTGTGCAGGAAGCGGCTCACGAAGACGCGAACATCATCTTCGGCGCCGTCGTTGACCCGGCCTTGAAGGGCCGCGCCAAGATCACCGTGATTGCCACGGGATTCGGGCAGCCCGTCGCGAGGCAGGCGCCGGCGGCACAGACCCCGGTCGATCTCGTCCCGTACACCGACCAGGCGCGGCTCCGTGCCCAGCCGGTTGCATCCGCGGCGCCGCGACTGTCGTTTCCCCGGCGGTCGCTGCTCGAGGCTTCCGGCGCCGTTGGCGGGTCGGGTGCGGAAGAAGCCGCGATGGCGGAAGACGAAGGGCACTCGGCTTTCGACGTGCCTGCGTTCCTGCGCCGTCAGGAGGGCTGAAGGGAATCTGGAAATCTGGTGATCTGGAAGTTTGGTAATTTGGCTTCTTACTGCGTGTGACAGGAAGGGGAAGCCTGAACCAGTAAGAGGTCAGATTTCCAGATCTGCGGATTCCAGGACTTCCAGATTCAGACGCTCCCCGCCGGCTGATCCGGAGTCTCCGGCGGGCGGTGATAGACTAAAAACACCCACGGCGTCCGCGAACGTCGTCGTCTCAAGATCAGCTGGTTGACAGGCGCCTGGAAGGGCCGACAACAGGCTGATCGAGACGTGCGGCGGTTCGTGACCGAACTCCTCAGCACGTCCGGCGAATCCGGCAACAGTGAAGTCCTGGCAACAGCGCGAGCGCGCACTTCTCACTCTTTCCAAGGAAACCGGCTACATCCGGAAGCCGCACGGCAGCCGTCTGCGTGTGGCCCTCGTGTTTCCCAGCACCTACTGGGTCGGCATGTCGAACCTGGGGTTCCAGACGGTCTACCGTCTGTTCAACGCACAGGACGACATCGTGTGCGAGCGCGCGTTCCTCCCGCCCAAGCAGGAACTGGCCGAGCAGCTCGCCTCGAAGGCGCCGATTCTCACGCTCGAGTCCCAGACACCGCTCGGCGACTTCGACGTCGTCGCCTTCTCGGTGTCCTTCGAGTGGGACTACGTGAACGTGCTGACGGTGCTCAGGCTCGCGGGCATTCCACGGTACGCCGCGGAGCGCACCGCGCGCCATCCACTCGTCGTGATTGGTGGAGCCGTCACGTTCGTCAACCCCGAGCCCCTCGCGCCATTCGCCGATGTCATTGCGGCCGGGGAGGGCGAAGTTCTCGTCCCGGTGCTCGAGACAGCGTTCAGGGCGGCGAGCGATCGTGCGGATCTTCTGCGCCGGCTCGCGCTCGAACGCGGCTTCTACGTGCCGTCTCTGCTGGATCCTCAGTACGGATCGGACGGCACTCTTTCCGGCTTCACGCCTGTGAGCGACACGCCGGCGAAGTGGCCCGTCCAGAAGGCAGCGGTCCGAGCCACTGACGCGATGGATCCGCCAGCGACTTCAATCTTCACGCCCGACACCGAGTTCGGATCGCGCTTCCTCGTGGAGGTGGTGCGCGGATGCGCGAACCTCTGTCGCTTCTGCTGGGCCGGCTACAACTACCTGCCTGTGCGATCCTTTCCGGCAGACCGAATCCTGCAGCTTGCCGAGGCTGCCCGGATCCACTCGAACCGGGTGGGGCTCGTGTCGATCGCGCTCTGCGACCACCCGGAGATCGAACGGATTCTCGCGCGGCTTCACGAACTGGGCTTCTCGATCAGTCCGGCGTCCCTGCGTCTCGACGATCTGACAGAGCCGGTGGTCCGCATCCTCAGAGAGAGCGGCGAACGCGGCATCACGATTGCGCCTGAGACAGGTTCTGACCGGCTGCGTCGCGTCATCAACAAGACGGTGACCAACGACGAGATCCTCGAGCGCGCGGACCTGATCTTTGCGTCCGGGATGGAGAACCTGAAGCTCTACTTCATGATCGGCCTCCCGACTGAAACAGACGAAGACCTAGTGGCCATCAGGGACATCACACTCCAAATGCGCGACCGGATGCTGAAGCACGCGCGGTCGCGCGGGCAGATCGGGCGGATTGTCGGGAGCGTGAATCCGCTGATTCCGAAGCCGGGCACCGCGTACCAGTGGATCCCGATGGAGGATCCCGGGACGATCGAGCGCAAGATCAAGCGCCTGAAGTCGCTCATGGCTGGAATCGACAACGTGTTCTTCAACATCAAGTCCGAGCGCCACTCCTATTACCAGGCGCTGCTGTCGCTGGGCGACCGTCGCGTGGCCCCCGCAATTGAAGCCGCCGAGCGCAACGGCCAGGACTGGCGCGCGGCCGTTGCCGAGGCCGGCGTCGACGGCGATTTCTATGTCTTCCGCGATCGCAGCGCTGACCCCGTGCTGCCCTGGGATGTGATCGACGGCGGCATGAAGCGAAGCTTCTACAAGTCCGAGTTCGAGAAATCGCTGCGCGAGGAATGGACGCTGCCGCCGAAGCGGGCGCAGGAGAACGCTCGCCTGCTCCCGGTCTTGTCCGATTCCTAGGAAGCGATTGCCGTCCGCTCCTCGAACTCCTGGAACGCCTCGAGGATCAACTCGCGGATCTTGTCCTGCGCGGTCGAATCGACGACTGGGCGAAGCAGCGCGAAACTCCGGCGCTCGCCGTTGACGCTGTATTGCCGCGCGGGGAAGGTGACGTTGCGACCATTGCCGCCCCGCCGTTCCCAGACCGAGAAGCCAATCAGCTTGAGCCCGGCGAGCGGCCCGTCAGTGAAGTGCAGCTCGGCATCGGCCAGCTTGCCCGGCGGGTTTCCCTTGTCGTTTGGCAGTATCTTGATCGTCATTTCAGATGCTCCTTCCAGTCGGCAGGCAAGCCTTCCACTCGGATGAGCATCAAGACCGGTACCGCGCGCCGGGGATCAGCCTCGAAGCGCCAACGTGCTGTACCAGTGGTAGTTCTGAAAGAGGCGCTCGATCGGCTCGCGCGCGGAGCGGAATGGCGGTATGAAACTGGAAACGCGCGTTACCCGGAGCGTCCGAGCAGGAGCACCTGCGCCATCGCCAGCGCGTCGGAATGCGTGATGGTCAACAGCGAAGAAACGGCCCCGATCGACTCGAAGCGCCGGGCGGATCCCCGGTGAAACCGCAGTTGCGGCGGACCGCCGTGCCTGACGACTTCGACATCCCGCCACAGCACTTCGGGGGTGTGCCCCGTCCCGAGCGCCTTCATGGCCGCCTCCTTGGCGGCGAACCGGCCCGCAAAATGGATCGCCGGTTCTCTGCGCCTCATGCAGTAGGCGATCTCGCCCTCGGTGAAAATGCGCTGCAGGAAGCGATCGCCATAGCGCTCGATCGTACGAACGATTCGCGGGATGTCGGTTGCATCGATGCCGATGCCAATGATGTCGGACATGGGGAAACCTGGTGAGCATCATACCGCCTCGCCCGGATGGCGCTTTTGAATGGCGGGATGTGGACGGGCTGCCTGGCCTTGTGTGTGTGCCGCTGGCGGATATTGCGCCACACGTCTTCACGACACGGACATGGCAGCTGGGCTCGCGCGCCACGGACGAGGGAACTGCGTGGGATCAAATCGCGCGCGCGCTGCGGCTGGCGCCAGGCGATCTGGTCAGGGCTCGTCAGGTGCATGGAACAACCGTTGCGCGTGGTCGCTCAGTGGATGGCGTCCTCCCAGAAGCCGACATCCTGATGGCTCGCGAACCCGGACTTGCGCTCGCGGTCCAGGTCGCCGACTGCGTGCCCATTCTCCTCGCTGATCCTGCGACGGGTGCGGTGGCCGCCGTTCATGCCGGATGGCAGGGACTCGCGGCCGGGGCGCCGCTGACGGCCGTTCGGTCGCTCTCGAAAGAGTTCGGCAGCCGGCCCTCGGATATCGTTGCGGCGCTGGGACCGTCGATTGGCGCGTGCTGCTATCAAGTGGGACCGGACGTCAGAGAGGTCTTTGCCGCGGCGGGCCATCGAGACGCGCTCGATGCGTGGTTCACCGTGCGGCCACAGGCGGTTCCGCGCAATCCTCCCATGCCCGGACTCGACGATGCGGAGAGAGCGGACCGATGGTTTTTCGACGGCTGGGCTGCTGCTCGCGCTCAGCTGATCGAGGCCGGGGTTCCAGGGGAGCAGGTACTCTCGTCAGCTCTCTGTACGGGCAGCCACCCCGATCACTTCTGTTCGTTCCGACGCGATGGCCGCGGCGCGGGGCGCCTTGCAGCCGCGATCCGGACCTAGAGCGTTTTTCATTTCCGTACAGCGATGCGATAGCCGCAGTGGCGGACGTAGTTCGCGCATTCGGCTGGGGCGAAGAGCTCGAGCGCGAGGCCGACCAGCATCGTGACCTCGTCGAAGGTCCGT
>JBFWPD010000251.1:0-6197 GCA_050250175.1 Vicinamibacterales bacterium | reverse complement strand
CACGTGGTCGCTGTTGACGATGACCAGGCTGTTGCTCATCGTCGTCATCACGCCCGTGCCGGTCGCGAAGTACACCCCGCTGGCGAGCTCCTCGAAGCGCCAGGCGGCGGGCTGCGACGCGGCCGTCCCTCCCTGGAAGGCTGAGAGGCCTGTGGTCTCCGGCCAGAGGAACCCGGTGGCCGTCGTGCCCACTGTCGTGACGATCATCGCGGCAAACAGGAGACGCCTCATGACGGTCCTCATGTCGAACAGGGTTGAAGGTCGAGCCGGGTCTCGCGGGCGCGATGATAGCACCGAGCCGAGGATCAGAAACCGGCGATCCCCAGTCCGGAGGTGAGCATCAGCGCGGCGGCGCAGGCTGTGAGCGCGACAACGCCTGCTGTGGCGGCCCACGCGCTCGCCCGCTGCAACGTCAGGCCTCTGGCCCAGAAGACGAGCGAGGCGACGCCGAAGACGAGAGACCAGAGGAACCAGGGAACGGCCATGAACAGGTCCTTCTCGCCTGCCCCGAAATTCAGATAGCCGTCACCGATGAGCCAGAGGAGGACCGGAGTGGCGAGGAGCGGCAGGATAGCGACGACGACGCGAAGCAGTGCAGGCATGTGGCGTCAGCCTCCCCGTCGCGGCCAGGCGGCTCAGGTAAACCGTTTGACGTCGATGCCGTACTTGCGGACTTTGTAGTTCAGGACGCGCTCGGTGGAATCGAGCAGGCGCGCGGCCTTCGCCCTGTTTCCTCGTGTGGTCTTGAGAGCGTCCTGGATCAGGTCCTTCTCGAATCCCGCCACCGCGTCGCTGAGCGAGACACGGGTGACTGTGCCCGAGGCCTCGGCGGTCTGCAGCGACGGCGGGAGATGGTGCCCGTGAACCACCTGACCGTCGCACATGAGCACCGCGCGCTCGAGGGTATTCTCGAGCTCGCGCACGTTGCCGGGCCAGTGATAGCTCATGAGCATGTCGATGGCAGGCGTCGAGATGCGCTTGATGCTCTTGCGGTGCTCGCGCGAGAACTTCTCGAGGAAGTGATCGACGAGCAGCAGCAGGTCCGCCTTCCGCTCTCTGAGCGGCGGCACGAAGATCGCGAAGACGTTCAGCCGGTAGAACAGATCTTCCCGGAAGGTCCCCGCCGCGATCGCGCGTTCCATGTCCTTGTTCGTCGCCGCGAGCAACCGCACGTTCACCCTGATCGTCTCTGTGCTCCCGAGCCGCTCGAACTCGCGTTCCTGAAGGACCCTCAACAGCTTGACCTGCGTGTTGAGGTTGATGTCGCCGATCTCGTCGAGGAAGAGCGTCCCGCCTTCGGCCAGCTCGAAGCGCCCCTTCTTGCGCTGCTCCGCGCCCGTGAACGCGCCCTTTTCATACCCGAAGAGCTCTGACTCGATGAGGCTGTCCGGCAGGGCCGCGCAGCTCACCTTCACGAACGGCTTGTTGGCCCTCGGCGAGTTGTAGTGGATCGCGTGTGCGATGAGCTCCTTGCCTGTGCCTGACTCACCGCGAATGAGCACCGTCGTGTTCGTGGACGCCACCTGCGCCATCTGCTCGTACATCTGGCGCACAGGGCCGCTGCTTCCGATGATGCTCGAGAAATCGTAGCGCTCCCGGAGCTCCTGCCGCAGCTGGGTGTTCTCGGCGACCAGCCGCTTCTTGTCGCTCTCGACCAGCCGCTGGATCTTCACCGCCTGCGCGATGCTCGAGGCGACGACGCCGAAGAACTGGACGCTCCGGTCGTAATCGCGATCGGGATCGAACTTGAGGTCGACGGCGAGGGCGCCTGCCGCACGGCGATTGACGAGGATGGGAACGCAGACGAACGTCAGCTCCTCGCGTGGCAGCTCGGGCCGCTTCGAGGCGCGGTGCAGGAAGGAAGGCTCCTTGCTGACGCGGGGAACGACGATCGGCTTGCCGCTCTCGACGACCTTGCCGACGATGCCCTCGCCCAGGCGGTAGCGCACGGCGTGCGCGGGCGTGTCGAGGCCGTCGCTGGCTTCGACACGCAGCTCGCCATTCTCGTGCAGCAGCGTGATCATGCTGCGCACGGTGCCGTGATACTTCGCGAGCACCTCGAGCACCCGGTGCAGCGCAGACCGGAGGTTCAGGGTGCCTGAAAGCGCCTGACTGACTTCGAGCAGCGTCGATAGCCGCCGCGACTCGCGAGCCACGGCGGCCGAGGAGCCCCCTGGTTTCGACTTAGCCATGCTTCGGCGCGGCGGCGCCGACCACTTCCTCCTCGGGGATCGTCACCGGCTTGAGGAACGGCATCAGCGCGCGCAGCTCGGCGCCGACCTTCTCGATCTGGTGGGCGCGTTCGGCCCGACGTGTCGCCTCGAACCACTTGCGTCCGGTCGCGTTCTCGTCGATCCAGCCCTTCGCGTACTGCCCGCTCTGAATCTCTTCGAGCATCTTCTTCATCTCGCGCCGCGTCTCGGGCGTGATGAGGCGCTTGCCGCCAGTGTAGTCGCCATGCTCGGCCGTGTCGCTCACCGAGTACCGCATGTAGTTCAGACCGCCCTGGTACATCAGGTCGACAATCAGCTTCAGCTCGTGCATGCACTCGAAGTAGGCAACCTCCGGCTGGTAGCCGGCTTCGACGAGCGTCTCGAACCCTGCCTTGATGAGGGCGCTGACGCCGCCGCAGAGCACGGCCTGCTCACCGAAGAGATCCGTCTCGGTTTCCTCTGCGAACGTCGTCTCGATCACTCCGGCGCGGGTGACGCCAATGCCCTTGGCGTAGGAGAGCGTGAGCGCGCGGGCGTGCCCGGTGGCGTCCTGATGCACGGCAATCAACGCCGGCGTGCCGGCGCCGTCCACATAGAGCTCGCGAACGCGATGGCCTGGCGACTTCGGCGCGACCATCGTCACGTCCACGTCCTTCCGCGGCACGATCGTGCCGAACCGGATGTTGAATCCGTGCGCGAACATCAGCATCTTGCCGCCGGTCAGGTTCGGCTCGATGGCGTCCTTGTACAGCTTCGCCGCGGTCGTATCGGGCACCAGCACCATGATCACGTCGGCCCATTTAGACACGGCCGCCACGTCGTCCACGTCGAGCCCGGCAGCCGCAGCCTTGGCTCGCGACCGGCTGGCCGGAGACAGGCCAACCTTCACGCTGACGCCGCTGTCCTTGAGGTTCAGCGCATGCGCGTGTCCCTGCGAACCGTAGCCGATGATGGCAACCTTGCGTCCCTGGATCAGGCTGAGGTCGGCGTCCTTGTCGTAGTACATCGTGGCCATGGAACAATCACTCCATCAGGAAAATTTGGTGATCGGGTGGTTTGGTGGTTGGGGTAATTGGGTGAATCGAGCGATCCGGTGATCGTGGAATCAGCGTGAAACCCGGGCAACTGGAACGGCGACGCGGCGCCTGGCACTTGAAACCTGCGACCAGCGGCGCCTTGAACGCTTTAATGTGACAGAGCCTGACGCCGGCCGCAAGTCACCTGCCCACCTACCAAGTCACTAATCACCAGATCACCAAATCCCCAGATGACCGGATGCCACCCGTCCTAGACCGACATTGCAGCCGCGTCGCCCTTGTCGGCCTCTTCACGCCGGGACCGTTTGTCGTGCCGCACGTCGCCGGAACCCCGCGTCATCGCGATTCGGCCGGTCCGCACCAGTTCGAGCACTCCGTACGGACGCAGTACGTCGACCAGGCTGTCGATCTTCGCCTCCGGCCCCGTTGCCTCGACCACCAGCGATCCGGGAGCCACGTCCACGATGCGCGCCCGGTAGACCTCCACGAGCTGCATCACATGGACCCTGGACTCCCCTTCGGTGGCCTTGACCTTGATGAGAGCCAGGTCGCGCGAGATCTGGGGCACGGCAGTGACGTTCTCCACCCGCCGGACGATCGGCAGCTTGTACAGGTTCGCTTCCACGAGGCGCGCCCCCCGCTCGTCGGTGTCCACGACGATGGTCATGCGCGAGATGCCGTCGGTCTCGGTATGCCCGACGGTCAGCGACTCGATGTTGAAGGCGCGGCGCCTGAAGAGCGACGCCACCCGGTTGAGCACACCGGGCTTGTTGTCCACATAGACGGCGAATGTTTGCATGACGTTCCTTGAATCTGGTCGCCTGATCATCTGGTCATCTCGTCATTGATTGGATCATTGCGGCGTCACACCTTTGAACCGCAGTGACCAGATGACGAAATGACCAGATGACTAAATTAGTCCTGAGCGGTCTCGACGATCGGCGATGGACGCCGGATCATCTTGTGGAGGTCCGCTCCCGCCGGCACCATCGGATAGACCGAATCCTCCTGCTCCACCCGGAAGTCGATTAACGCCCCGCGCTGCTGCCGTGCCTCGCTGATGGTGGCGTCCACGTCGGCGCGCCTGCTGACGGTAGCCGACCAGATACCGAAGGCGTCGCCCAGCTTCTTGAAGTCGGGCCCGGAGATCGGCGTGGCCGCATAGCGCCGCTGATAGAAGAACTCCTGCCACTGGCGCACCATGCCCAGGTAGCCGTTGTTGATGATGGCGATCTTCACGTCGAGCTCTTCCTGCGCGAGCGTCGCGAGCTCCGGACAGGTCATCTGGAAGCCGCCGTCGCCCACGACCACCCAGACCTCCGCATCGGGACGGCCCATCTTGGCGCCGATCGCGGCAGGCAGCGCGAAGCCCATCGTGCCGAGTCCGCCCGACGTGATGAGCGACCGCGGTGTCTCGTGCTTGTAGTACTGCGCTTCCCACATCTGATGCTGCCCCACGTCGGTGACGACGATCGCGTTGCCGTCGGTGAGGCGCCACAGGTCGTTGATCACATGCGCCGCATACAGATGCCCATCGTCGGGCAGGTTCTGGATGTCGCGAACGGCCGAATCGCCCTTGAGCGCGCCGATGTAGTCGAGCCAGGGAGCGCGATCGACCCGCGCGACGCGCGGCAGCCATTCGCTCACGACCTCGCCGACGTCTCCGGCCACCACCGAGTCGACACGCACGTTCTTGTTGAACTCCGCGGGGTCGATGTCGACATGGATCTTCTTGGCGTTCGGCGCGTATGTCTTGAGATTGCCGGTCACGCGATCGTCGAAGCGCATGCCGAGGGCGATCAGCAGGTCGGCTTCCTGAATGGCCGTATTCACCCAGGCCTCGCCGTGCATGCCCATCATGCCCAGGTTCAACGGATGCGACGCCGGGACGCCGCCGATGCCCAGGAGCGTCATCGCGATCGGAATATGCGCACGCTCGGCGAACGAGAGGACGGCCTTCTCCGCGCCGCCCAGGATGATGCCGTGGCCCGCGAGGATCACGGGGCGCTCTGCGGCGTTGATCAGCTCCAGCGGATCGAGACCGCCGGAGTGTCCGGGACGCGCCAGCCCGTCGAGATCGGGGGCGGCCGCGTCCCAGTCCAGCTCGCACGTCCCAAGCTGCGCGTCCTTGGTGATGTCCACCAGCACCGGACCGGGACGGCCATGGGCGGCAATCGCAAACGCTTCGCGAATGGCCGGCGCGATGTCGGCCGCGCGCGTCACCAGGTAATTGTGCTTCGTGATGGGCAGCGTGATGCCCGTGATGTCGGTCTCCTGGAACGCATCGGAGCCGATGAGCGGACTGCCGACCTGTCCCGTGATGCACACGATCGGCGACGAGTCCATCATCGCCGTGGCGATCCCCGTCACCATGTTCGTCGCGCCGGGGCCCGACGTCGCGATGGCGACACCGACCTTCCCCGTGGCGCGCGCATAGCCGTCGGCCATGTGCGTCGCGCCCTGTTCGTGGCGGACGAGCACGTGCCGGATCGGATAGTCGAGCATGGCGTCGTAGGCCGGAAGGATTGCTCCACCGGGATAGCCAAAGACGACGCTCACGCCCTCCCGGACGAGGCTCTCCCAGAGAATCTGTGCGCCGGTCAGTGTCTTCGTCTGCTCACTCATTGGATCCCCATTCGCTGCACTCTCAGGCTTCAGGCTGCGGGCTACAGGCTCCGGACCTATCCGGTGACGGCGCCTGTTGCGGCCGACGACACCAGCCGCGCGTACTTGGCAAGGACTCCGGTCTGATAGCGCGGAGCCGGTGCCTGCCACCCCGCGAGCCGGCTCGCAATCTCCTCGGCGCTGTGCTCGACGTCCAGCTTCCTGGCGCCCGTGTCGATCACCACGATGTCGCCGTCCCGGTGGGCCGCAAGCGGGCCGCCGCGCGAGGCTTCAGGAGCCCCGGGTCCGTCGGTAAAGCCCCGGGTCGCTCCCGAGTACCGGC
>JBFWPD010000250.1:0-6204 GCA_050250175.1 Vicinamibacterales bacterium | reverse complement strand
GATGGGCACCTCGGCCGGACCAGACCCCGAACCTGCGAAGCCACCGCGCACCGGAGCAACAGGACATTCGACATGTCATGCGCGAGCATGCGCTCGACCTCGTCGCGCAGCTCCCGCACGCGGGAGAGCATGCCCGGCGTCGAAGCTTCGAGAGCGGTAACCACGAACAATTGTCGCTTCGCGACACCGACAGCGATATTGCGTTCGTCCAACGCGAGCGAGACGATCTCTCCAGCGAATAGCCGTGACGCGAGGCGCTCTTGAACCGGTGCACGACGAGTGTCGCCAGCGGCCTCGCTTCTTGCTCAGTGATGGGTCCCACGATGGCAATTCTGCGGCCGGCACGGTCAACGAGTGCTGCCCCGTCGAGGCGCCACCGCCCAACGAGCGCGCCAACAAGCCCGCGAGCAACTGGCTGACGATCGAACCGAGTATAGGGCTCGGTTCCGCATTCCGGCTACCGAGGTTCAATCGGTCCAGGGCTCAACCCACTCGCTGCTCACGCCTGCCGCGCGGGTGCACGCGGGCGCCCGTAACCCCCAACCCTCGGAACGATACGCGAGACACGCCCACCCTGCTTCGGCCACCATCGTCAGCGGAATGCTGCGCATTGCCAAAGACCGACGTTGCCCAGATCCCGGTTGAACGATTTCGGCCGTGCCCCAGAGCGTCGAGTCTCAGCGGCACTTGCTAAGTACATCCGCGACCGCGTGGGCGTCTGGCTCACGAAACGCTCGCCACGTCACGGCCTCCGCTCTCGTCGTGGCGCGGGGCGGCGCCTGCTGAACAGGGCGAGCCCAACAAAGACGCATGCAACGAGCGTAGTCGTACCACCTGTGGTTTGGCATCCGCCTTCGGCATCGGTCGCGTCATTGGTCGCGTCGTCGCCAGGAGCGTCGGGTTTGACGGGGGACTGCGGCCAGCACACGTTCGCGCCGTCCGAAGTTGCGACGCACGAGAACCCGTCTGGGCAGCTTCCGTTGTCGCAGGCGCCGACGCAACGTTGTTGCGATCCGTAGGTTTCGCAGCGGCGCGTCACACAATCCTCGGCCGTGGTGCAGCTCGTTCCGAGTCCGTTGTCGAACAGTTCACCGGGCAGGCAGTAGCCGCCTAGACAGTGAAATTCGGCTTCGCACTCCATCGCACTGCTACACGAAGCGGCGACGTTCACCAGTATCGACGCGGTCGCATCGCGAGCTCCGGTGTCGTACGCAACGATCGATACCGTGTGCACTCCGGGCGCCAGCGTGGACGGCGATGTGAATGCGAGCTCACCCGTCGTGGGGTCTGATGCGGCGACGTTATCGACCAGCAGCACCGATGTGGAGAGACCGAGCGGGCCCGCCATCTCTGCGCGCACCGGAAACCCCGGAAGCACCCACTGGTACGGCTTGGGATCGGTAATCTCGATCGCCGGTAACTGCAGATCGGCAGGCCCGAACAGGCCCAGCAAGTACTGGTAGGAGTTCTGCGTGTTCCCACCGCAGTAGCAGGGACGAGCCGCTGTTTCACCACAGGCTGCATCGGTATTCTGAAATCGCTTGAGGCTGCCGAGATCGAGATAGGTCATCGGATCTGCCGGATCGAGCGCGTGGTCCAGCCCCCACGTGTGGCCGATCTCCTGCGCCACCGCGCCACACAGATATTCCAGGTCGGACGACACCTGCGGAAATACAAAGCCGATCGCGTTTTCTAGCGTGGCTCCGCACACGAGATAAGCGACTCCTCCGGCCTCGAGATTCGGGTCGAGCTGCCTCGAATGGCCGCCGACCATCACCTCGAAGTGTGGCACCCCACCAGGATCGGCGGTGACGACATCGACGTTGAACGGAGCGAACGTGTCGCGAACACAGCCTACGAGCGCGTGCCAGAATGCGTCGTCGTACTGCCATGGCGAGAGATACTTGGGCTCGCTCACGATCGTGGACTGATCAGTGCGCGAATCATTATTGCCAGGTCGCACGACACAGCCATTGGGGCGGCAGTCGTTGAGAAACAGCTTGTGCGAGATCGTACTCAGCTCATCAGGTCTCGCTGGGCTGTCCATGACGTCCCAGATGACGACGGGCGGCGGAGCTGGGCCTGCGAGGGCAATGGACGGCGCGAGGACCAAGGCCGCGAGGCTGAAACGCATGTTGAAGACACCGTACCGGTTCGGCCGAGAAACCGCGCCTGGGGACATGTACCGGAGGTGCACACGCATGTGGTCAGTCATGTCTCGTCAATTCGGCCGCTTCCAGACCTCGAGGCATCTGTCCCCACCTGAGCAACGGGACAATGCGAGGGACATCACTGGGGCCGTGAGCAACGCTGGCTCCGGTGTGGCTCTCGCGCCGCTGGTTGGGATCATCCCGCCGTCGCGCCGACACCGTCGATCGAGAGATGCCAGGAGCTACGTCGAGTGTGTTAGTAGGATCGCTTCCGAGATGGATATGACAACTGGACGATTCGACACCCTCCTTCGAGGACAATCGCGACAAGGCCGCGTTCACATGCCGCGGCGGTTGGGAATTGCGTGCGTCGTTGCGTGTCTTCTAGGAGGATGTCACTCGGGAGCGGGGGATTTGAACGAACCGCCGCCGTCCCCGGACGCGAGAGGATTCGTCGACGATCAACAGTTGATCGAAGTGCAGCACGGACGAAAGATGTGGGCGCGGACGGTTGGCCAAGGAGCGAGGACGTTGCTCATCCTCCCCGGCGGACCCGGCGGAACGAGCCACTACATGGAGGCGTCGGACCTGAGCTCACTCGCGCAGAGCAATGTACTCGTGTTCACCGAGCCCGTCGGCAGCGGAACCGGAGGCGGGCGATCGGAGAAGGGCACGCTCGAGGACTACACGCTGTCGAACCAGGTCGAGAACCTCGAGCGTATCCGCGAGGCCCTGGGGATCGAGCAATGGACGATCATCGGTCATTCGGGTGGAGCCGTCGCCGCTGCGCACTACGCGGTTCATTATCCCCAGAGGACGGGCAAGCTCATCCTCTTATCCGATGGCGCCAGCGGCACTACCACCAGTGCCGCCTACCAGCACATCCTCGACTACTGGCGCACGCAAAAGCCGGCAGTTTGGGCGCGGATGATGGAGCTGCGTGCGATGGGGCAGAAGGGAACCGAGCACAGCGAGCTCGGCTATCTCGTAGGTCAGCAGTGGCCGGGCTTCCTTTACAGCCGCCGCCCCGAAGCGTATCCGCCGGGACAAGAGTGGGGGACCGTCGAGTTCATGGGCGTGGTCGAGGGGACCGACTCTCCCTTCAACATCGAGCAACCCGACGATGAGGGCACCGTCCGTGACCTCGGGATTCCGACGATGGTCGTAGGCGGTGACGATGACGGTGTGTTCACTCCGACCGTCATGGCCGCGGTCGCGAGCTCGGTAGGCGCGCTGGAGTATCACTCGCTGCCGGACACCGGGCACAATGTTCACATGGAGGCGGGGCCGCAGACCGTCGAGTTAATTCGGCAGTTCCTGGGCAACGAACTCTGACGCGCGAACGCAGGTCAAGGCCAGCCACGGTGGAACCTCGGCGCAGTAGTCCCAACCCACTCGTGTTCGAGCTCGCGGACCATCGAAACGAGGCCCCACTCGCTGCTCACGCGTGCCGCGCCGGTGCCACGCGGAAGCCCGTGACCGCCCAGCGGTCCGAGCGATACGCGAGATACGCCCACCCTGCCTTGGCCACCATCGTCAGCGGAATGCTGAGCCAGACGCCGAACGCTCCCAGATCAAATGCGAGACCGAGTAGCGCAGCGAGCGGAACCTGAATTGCCAGGGTCGTGTAGATGTTGATCCGCAGGCTCGTTCGCGTGGCGCCCGAACCCTGAAGCAAGCCGACGATCGCAACATGCACCGCTGCGGGACCATGCTCATGCGGTCGATCGCGGGCGGGCGCCAGCGCTGCTGCTCGGGCTGTCCGCAGCCGCGTCGATCGGGCCGTTCTTTCTGGGTACCACGCCGATCTTCGGCGCCGAGAAGCACTGGATGCCGGCGTTGCCGACGGTCTGCATTGCCGCGGGCGTCGGCGTGGTATGGGCGGCGCGCGCGGCGCTGCGCGTGCTCGAGACCTGGCGGCCGATCGCTCGGCGCTGGCAGCTCGCGGTGATCGGCGGCCTTGCCGGGCTGGTACTGGTCGCCGCGGGGGTCGAGTCGGTCACGGCGCAGCCCTATGCACTGAGCTGGTACAACGCACTCGCCGGCGGCGCTCCTGGTGGCGCCGATCACGGGATGAATCGCCAGTTCTGGGGCACGTCCGCGCGCGGCGTGTTGCCGGTGCTTGCGGCGCATGCCCCATCCGCAGGATCTCCGCCGGTGCCGGTATACAGCCATGATGCGTCGCCGGCGTGGGGCATGTACATCAAGGGCGGGCTGCTGCCGCGGACCTTGCCGGATGCCGGATGGGAGCATGCGGGCGTGACCAAGAGCCAGCTCGCGATCGTGATCCACGAGCTCCACTTCAATCGTCACGACTACATGATCTGGAACAGCTACGGCACGGTGAGACCGATCTTCGTTCTGCGCGCGGCCGGCGTGCCGATCGTCTCGGTGTACCAGCGGTTGCCCGCGCCGGTTGTGGCGCCGTAGTGGCGACACCGCTGGACAGCTGTCACGCTGGGGAACGTGACGCCGGCCAGATGACTAGCGCCGCACCAGCTCATCGTGGTTCCGGTGCGCGTCTCGAATCCGCGGTAGCACTGCTGTAGCGCGAGGAACACTCGATGCAGCCATGCGCTTCAGCGATGCCTCGACTCGCTTGCTCATTCGTGTTCGTTGCGCTCGGTGGAGCCGAGTGCCTCCGACGGTGATGCCGGCCGTGGGCAAGACATGTCCGTCGGGAAATGTGACTCTCTGGCTAGCTGACTAGCTCGAGACCAGCGACTTCGGCTCCGCTGCCTGCACCAACTACGCGATACCGCGCGCAGGCTCGTGGGCACACGCAATGCACAGGCGACCGACACCATGCTTCGACTAACTTATGCATGCTTGCTCGCCGCAGTCATCGCGAGCACCGGCTGCGCAACCGACAATGGTGATCTCGGCGGTGGCGCGGGTACGTGCGTCGGAAAGTGCGACTCGGACGGCACCGCACCCTGGTGGGGTGTGAATGACGTCTCGATCATCGTTCCACTCGGGAAGGCGGGCGAGACCGCGCTGATGCCGAGTCTGGCAAACGCGGCGCAGGAGGGCGTGCTGATCTCGAACGAGCTGTGGCAGCAGATCGACGATGGCATGCCACTCACCGAGGGCACGCAGGCGGAGGTCAACTGGCCCAAGATGCGGGTGACCTCGATGCGGTTCGATCCGTGCTTCGAGCAGACGATCCCCGACACCTCATGCAAGCGCGTGGTGCGGCTCGTCTCCCAACCGGTGGCCGAGTACGGCGACGTGGTCTCTGTGACCGATGCTTCGCTTCACCTGTTCTACACGCTCAGCGACGATCAGTTTGTCGCGATGCTGCTCGAATACAAGAGCCTGATCGCCGGGGAGCGCATCGACGAAGCCCTGTACCAGCATCCAGTGCTCGCGCGCGCCGGCCACGGCAGCGAGCTGTTCAACGAGTTCAACCAGCTGCTCACCAGCTACCTCGGCCCGGACAATCTGTTCAAGGTCACCGAGATGGCAACCGGCCGTAGCGGCAACAACTGGTTCTGGTTCGTCTACGACCGCGCGGAGGACGGGACATACAATCGCGGACTCATTCCGACGACAGACGAGAACATGGACGGCTTCGAGATCGCCCCCCGGCCGATCGTGCCCGAGGAGTTGCCAGATATTCCTCAGTTCCCCGAGTTGCTGCTGTCCGACGTGGCCATCGATCGGATGACCGAGGCAGAGCTCAACCAGGCGGCGACCGAGATCTACGCGATCGAAAATCCCGCGGTCACCGACGCGACCAACATCAAGTGCAGCAGCTGCCACGTTGCAATGCGCGTCCTCGACTATGCGTTCAAGCGCCGCCAGCTGCCCTTGCCCGTCGATCCGACGTTCACCGCGCCCGCTGGTCAGAACATGAGCGTGCGCGACGAGTCGGTCAGCCGTCGGAACATGCACGGTCTCGGCTACTTCAAGGCTGCCCCCGCGGTCACTCGCCGCGTCATCAAGGAAAGCGCGGTGTGCGCCGACGTCATCGGCAGTGACGCGTTCGCAGAGACCCTCGCACCCAGCGCGCGCGAGGCCGGGGACGCGGCTCGGGAGGAAACACGCGAGG
>JBFWPD010000249.1:0-6205 GCA_050250175.1 Vicinamibacterales bacterium | reverse complement strand
CGCGGTGGTCGGGTTGTGGCTGACGGGCCAGACCATCAACCTCATGACGCTGGGGGGGCTCACGCTGGCGATCGGCATTCTCGTGGACGAATCAACCGTAGCCATCGAGAACATGCATGCGCATCTGCCGCGTCACGAGAACAAGGCCCTCGCGATTCTGAACGCGGGCGGCGAGGTCGCCATCCCGCAGTTTCTGGCGATGCTGTGTGTGGCCGCCGTGTTCACGCCGGCGCTATTCATGGTGGGGCCCGGACGAGCCCTGTTTGTCCCGCTGGCACTGGCCGTCACATTTTCGATGGCCGCGTCGTACGTCCTGGCCCGCACGTTCGTGCCGGTGATGGCAGTGTGGCTGCTGCGCCCATCGCATGGCGTGGATGTTAGTGGACTGGGCCGATTCGAGCGGCTCAGAGAAGGCTATGGTCGAGCGCTGGGCCGCGTGGTCGCCTGGCGTTGGGCCCTCGTGGGCCTCTATCTCGTCGTCGCGTCGGGAGTCGTGTACACGCTGGGCGTAACAGCAGGTACCGAAGTCTTTCCGCGGGTGGATACGGGCCAGTTGCAATTGCGAATCAAGGCGCCGGCGGGTACGCGGGTTGAGCGTACGGAGCTAATCGCGCAGCGCGTTCTCCAGTTCCTCAGCGACGAAGCGGGTCGGGAAAACGTGCAGGGCTCGATCGGGTACGTCGGCATTCAGCCGACCAGCTATCCGATCAATACGATCCTCCTCTGGACCAGCGGGCCGCACGAAGCCGTCTTGCGCGTCGCTTTCCGGAGTGATGCAAGCGTCTCGACCGAGGCGTTGAAGGAACGACTCCGGCAGAAACTGCCGGAGCTTGCGCCCGGAACGGCGATCGCATTCGAACCGGCGGACATTATCAGCCAGGTGATGAGTTTCGGTGCTTCCACGCCGATCGAGGTTGCGGTCTCGGGTGCCGACTTCGCGGCGAGCCGCACGTACGCCGAACGCCTGCGCGAGCAGATGGTGCAAGTGCCGACATTGAGGGACGTGCAGTTTGCGCAGCTTCTTGCGTACCCCACGCTCAACATCCAAGTCGATCGCGAGCGCGCCGGGCAACTTGGGGTCACCGTGGAGGATGTCGGGCGCGCGTTGGTCGCCGCGACGTCCTCGACGCGTTTCATTCAGCCCTTGTACTGGGCGGCCCCGAACGGAGTCTCCTATCAGGTCCAGGTGGAGATCCCACAATCGCTAACCAATTCGATCGAGAGCATCGAAACCCTTCCGGTTTCAAACGGCGGGACACTCTACCCGCTTGTCGGCGATCTGGCCGCCATCGCCGAAGGCACGAGCATCGGGCAGTACGATCGCATCAACCAGCAGCGGATGCTGACGATCACCGCCGATGTCAACGAAGTGGATCTGGGAACGGCGGCTACCGCTGTCCGATCAGCTATTGCGGCAGCCGGCGACCCGCCGCGAGGTGTCTCGGTGACAATGCGGGGGCAGGTCGCACCCATGGAGCAAACGTTGGGGGGGCTCCAAACCGGACTGCTGCTGGCCATTGGCGCCATCTTCATCCTGCTCGGCGCCTATTTCCAGTCGCTGCGAATCGCAGCAGTGGTAATGGCCACAATTCCGGCGGTGGTTGCGGGCGTGCTCCTGGCGCTGGTCAGTGCGGGGGACACACTCAACGTGCAGTCGTTCATGGGCGCAATTGTCTCGCTCGGTGTGGCGGTCGCGAATGCCATCCTCCTGACGACCTTCGCGGAGCGGATCCGGACGGCAGGTGCGTCGGCGGTCGAAGCCGCAGTTGAAGGCGCCCGGAGCCGCCTTCGGCCGGTCCTGATGACGACCTCGGCGATGGTGCTCGGCATGGTGCCGCTCGCGCTCGGGGCAGCGCAGACGGCGCCGCTCGGGCGTGCGGTGATTGGCGGCTTGATAGGCGGAACGCTCGCGACGCTGTTCGTCCTTCCGCCAGCGTTCGCTCTCGTGCAGTCGCGCGCCGGCCGTCGATCGCCCTCATTGGATCCGCATGACGCGGACTCGTCGTTCTATGCGTCTGGTCCGCAGGAGGCGATGTGAAGCACGTTAAAAGGACGCAGTTATCAGGCGCCAGCCTCGGGAGGAGAGAGGTGATCCCGTACTGGGCATTCCTGTCTCTGGCTGCGATTGTGATGATTTCGAGTGCGGTGAGCTGCAACTCTGGCAGCCAAGCCACACCAGCCAATAGCGAGTTGACCGAAGCCCCGGTGGAGGAGCGGACGGTACCGGTCGTACCCGTGATGGCGCAGTCATTCGAAAGAACTCTGGCGCTGCCAGGCGAGCTCGTCGCTTTTCAGGACGTGGCGCTCCACGCCAGAGTGCAGGGTTTTATCGAGTCGATCAGGGTAGATCGCAGCTCCGTCGTTCGACGTGGGGACCTGCTGGCTCGGATCGATGCGCCTGAGTTGAGCGCGCAGCTCAGCGAGGCCGAGGCGAAAGTACAGAGCGCCGAGGCGCAGCTGCTCGAAGCGCAAGCGGCGTTCGCCTCCGAGCGCTCCACGTTCGATCGACTGAAGCAGGCTTCGGCTACGCCAGGTGTCGTCGCCGGCAACGACGTCGACGTCGCGCAGCAGAAAATGGAGGCGGCCAGCGCGCGTGTCGAGGCGTCGAATAGGAACGTTGAGGCCATGCGTCAGTCAGCGCGGTCGTTTCAACAGATAAGAGCGTACCTCGAGGTCACAGCCCCGTTTGACGGTGTGATCACCGAGCGGTCGGCCCACATCGGCAGCCTGGTCGGTCCGACCTCCCCGCCGATCGTTCGGATGCAGCAGGTGTCGACCCTTCGCCTGGTTGCCGCAATCCCGGAAGCGTTTATCGCCTTGGTCGGTACCGGGGAGGCGATCACGTTCACCGTGACAACCTTCCCCGGTGAGACCTTTGCCGCCAAGCTAGCGCGGCCGGCCCGCGCGCTCGACCCGAAGACGCGCACCATGGCCGTGGAACTGGACGTCAACAACGCCGATGGCCGAGTATCGCCGGGAATGTTTGCCGAGGTTCGATGGCCCGCGCGACGCGCCAGCTCCTCCCTGTTCGTACCACGGACAGCCGTGGCGACGACAACTGAACGCACGTTTGTCGTGCGCGTTCATGAGGGCGTCGCCGAATGGGTGGACGTCAAGCGTGGTGCGACGATGGACGATCTGATCGAGGTGTTTGGTAACCTGAACGTTGGAGAGGAGGTCGCGCTTCGGGCGACGGACGAGATTCGCAACGGAACAGCGGTTCGCGCGATACGTCAATCCGCGCCGTAGACGAAAATGTGAGGGAGTATGAGGATTCGTATTGCTTGGCTGTTCCTGAGTGCCGTTCTTGGAGCGTTGCCGCTCTCGGTCGGCGCGCAAGGTCCACCGGATACTACGCATGGAGTTCGCGAGTTCGTTGCCTCAGGCACTTGGCGTGTTCCCGCAGGCGTTGAGCGCATCACGATCGAGCTCTGGGGTGGTGGCGGGGGTGGCGCGGGAGGTGCTTCTGCGCTCGCTAACGGTGGACCCGGTGGCGGTGGTGGTGGCGGCGGATCCGGTGCGTACATACGTGCGAGCTTAAGCGTGAGGGAAGGCGAGACCTATACAATCTCAATTGGCGCCGCTGGCGCCGCCGGTCGCGGCGAGTCGCGTAATGCTGCCCAGCCTGGTGGCGATGGTGGCGACTCAACGCTCTCACGTAATGGCAACTTGCTACTTGTCGCGCATGCTGGCAGCGGGGGCAGCCCGCCGCGGCGCCGCGGTTACAATGGTGGCGCCGGAGGAACTGGAGGCGAGGCGCTGGCCACTGAAGGTATTCTTGTCCGCCAAGGCAACAGCGGTACTCCAGGGCACGACGCCTCATTTAATGATGAAGCGAGAGCGACATCCGGGGGGAGAGGTGGACCTGCGGTACTCGGGACACTGCAGCCCCCCGGATCATTCGGCGGCAATGGGGGGGCAGGCTCGTCCTTCAGCGACGCGCCGGACGGTCAGCCAGGCGGCACTGGATCAGCGGTCATCAGCTGGTGACGGTCATGTGTGCGCCACGATGACCCGCAGGACGCTCACCCATGGTGCAAGCGTTCTCCTGGCACTCTGTTTCGTGGCTCCAGCTCCAATTAGAGGTCAAGAACAGACACAAGAGGCGGTACCTTCGCAGGTCGCCACGCCAGCAGCACACCTGACGTCTGAATCCGCCGATGACGGTAAGCTTGCACGATGGATCGATGTCCAGAATGCGACGCTGAACTTGCGCTATCGCTTCGCGGACAACAGCGAAGGCGTCATCACAACAAATCAGTTGCAGCACCGGGAGTCACTCCGCGCACGGCTAAAATTCGACGCGCCGGGCCGCTATAGCCTCAACTTTGGAATCTTCACCGGTGTACGCTTCACCAGTGGGTGGGACAACACAGGGTTAGGTGCCAATCCCGCGCAGAAGAACCTCACGTTCAAAGCGTTGTACGTCGCCGCACAGCCGATGAGGGGATTGGACGTCGAGGCTGGCGGCCTGTACGTCATCAGAGGCGAAGCTACAGAAGTTACAACGTACGACGAGGACGGGTATCTCATGGGGCAGCGGATCAGCGTCCGCCGTCCGGATGTGAGCTACTTCGATGAGGTCTCCTTCACAAACGCATACTTCACGTCAGACCCCACGCAAATTTCAGTGAGGAACCGGTTTCGACACATCGACGAGCCCAACTATCGTCAGGTTCTCGTCCGCAAGTTGTTGGCCGAGCGACTATCGCTGTCAGCCGATCTGACGATCGTGGACGGTGCAACGACTTGGCGTCAGGCCGCTCGTGTGAATGTGAACCAGGTCATTGACGGAGTTCTTTTCGAGAACTACCAGCGTACGACCCAACCGACCGCTTATGGTGTCGCTGTGACTGCCTCGAAGTCGATCAACACTCATGTGAGTGTAAACGGCGGATTTGCGTCGATTGACACGGCATCCGGCGGTCTGAACGCCGATCGCTTCAACATCGGACGACGAGCGTTCATCATGCTGACGTACTCCTTCTCGCCTGAGTTTCTCGCTTCCGCATTTGTCACAACCGCGGTTGGACGAAACGAACCGCTGCCCCAACGCACTCTTACGAATATCGTATTCACCTATAATGCCATTCCGGGGCTTAGACGGACCGGATGGTTCTAGCTGCGAGCGCAGCTTATTAGCGGCGAATCGCTTGAGGAAGCCAGTTGCGAACGGCTCCGTCGGCGGAAATCGCGGAGACAAAGTGGACGCACGTGGCTACGGCGGCGACGAGTGCATCGCCCTGATCCGCTGATTCAGCAGGCGACACATTTCGAGAGAGACTGTCTCGTTCTTGTCAACGCGGCTCAATTCTGAGAAGCGCGCCGTCGTCTTCAGCCGTAAGCACGTACAGCAAACCGTCTGGCCCTTAACGTACGTTCCGGAGGCGCTGCTGCAGCTCCCTCAATAGCGGCTCCCGACGGAGCTCCTCCCACCGTTCGTTGAATTCAATGCGTTGAAGGTGGCCAGTGCGCGGCACACCGCCTTCGCGAAGTCCGGCGACGAACACGTTACGCTACCAATGCGGGAACCGGTCGCCAGTGTAGATGGTCACACTGCGCGCGGTATCACCGGTGGATTCGGACGAGCCGCAGGCGAGCGCCGCGCATGCCGTGAGGAATGCGAGCAATTGTCTGAGTATCAGGCAATGTCCCATGGCGCTACCTCGTTACGACCGCGAGATCGTCAAAGTGCGTGACGGAATCTGCCTTGGTCCAGACGCCGACCCGTCCAGGCTGCGTGAACGTCGAGTCCTTCACGTCATACAGCTTGGAGCCGTTGTAATACACCTCGAAGATCTTTGCGCCGCGCTGACTTCTCGATCACTGAGACGAGTTCCGTTCCAAAGAAAAAGCTGTCTCGAGGGCTCGTAACATGGCGCGGCATGCCGCGCCGTGATGCTTCTGCGGATGATCGACTACGACGAGAGGGCGCGACGGCAGTTCTGATCCTACCGAGACGATTGCCAGTTGCTTGTGCCGCACCTCATCCTCAACGGTGAGCCTTGAGACCATCGCGATACCGAGGCCGGCGATTACTGCACGCTTTGTCCCGTCGGGATGGATGAACGTTGACGTTCGCGACGGCATCAATCGGTGGCGATGCCACCACGCCGTCACCTGACGCCGCGTATCTGACCCATCCTCGCGCAGCACCCACGCTTCCGACTCGAGCTGGCGCGGCCTGACCAATCGCATGCGCGCA
>JBFWPD010000248.1:0-6206 GCA_050250175.1 Vicinamibacterales bacterium | reverse complement strand
TGAACTTATGGACCACGGTCCACCTCCTGAAGCACGCGAAGGACCATGAGGACCTGAAGGACCTTCGATTTTTGAGTTACACTGCAGAGTTGATGTCGTCACGATTACGCGTCTTCGATTCCTCCGTCGGCATGAAGTTGCTCATCGGGCTGACGGGGCTGTTCCTGGTGCTCTATCTCCTCATCCACATCGCGGGGAACACGCTGTTCCTGCTGGGACCGGACATTTTCAACCAGTTCCACGCGACGATGACCAGCAACCCGCTGTTGCCGCTCATCGAGATCACCCTCCTGCTGGTCTTCCTGCTCCACATCTACAAGACGGTCACGATGTACCTGCGGAACAAGCAGGCGCGGCCGGCCATGTACCAGATGAAGAAGCCGGCGGGCGCGCCCAGCCGCAAGACCCTGGCCTCGTCCACGATGATCGTGACGGGCCTGTGGCTGGTGGCCTTCCTGGTGATCCATGTCCGCGCATTCCGTTTTCCGCCGCACTACGAGACGGCGGACGGACATCTGGACCTGTACCGGGTCGAGCTGGAGAACCTGAGCAATCCCTTGATGGTGGGCTTCTACGTGTTAAGCATGCTCATCGTGGGCTCGCACCTCTGGCACGGGGCCTCGAGCGCGTTCCAGTCGGTGGGGCTCGACCACCCGAAGTGGACGCCGCGCCTCATCGTGGCCGGCCGCATCTTCGCCGTGCTCGTCGCCGGGGGCTTCATCGTCCTCACGGTGATGGCGCACCTGATGGGAGGCCGCTGATGAGCGCGATCAAGCTTGACGCGCGGACGCCCGGTGGTCCCATCGAAGAAAAGTGGGATCGTCACAAGTTCGACATGAAGCTGGTCAACCCGGCCAATAAGCGGAAGTACACGGTCATCTGCGTTGGCACGGGTCTGGCCGGTGCGTCAGCGGCGGCCTCGCTCGGCGAGCTTGGCTACAACGTCCTCAGCTTCTGCATCCAGGACAGTCCCCGGCGCGCCCACAGCATCGCGGCGCAGGGTGGAATCAACGCCGCGAAGAACTACCAGAACGACGGCGACAGCATCTACCGCCTCTTCTACGACACGGTCAAGGGCGGCGACTACCGGTCGCGCGAAGCGAACGTCTACCGGCTGGCCCAGCTGAGCGTCAACATCATCGACCAGTGCGTCGCACAGGGTGTCCCCTTCGCCCGCGAGTACGGCGGGCTCCTCGACAACCGGAGCTTCGGCGGCGCGCAGGTCTCGCGCACCTTCTACGCACGCGGTCAGACCGGTCAGCAGCTGCTCCTCGGCGCCTACCAGTCGCTGATGCGGCAGGTGCACGCGGGTCGCGTGACGATGTTCGCCCGCCGCGAGATGCTCGATCTCGTCATCGTGGACGGACGGGCCCGGGGCATCATCACCAGGAACCTCACGACAGGCGCGATCGAGAAGTACGCCGCCGACGCCGTGCTTCTGTGTACAGGCGGCTACGGCACGGCGTACTACCTCTCGACCAATGCCGTGAACTCGAACGTGACCGCGGCGTGGCGCGCCCACAAACGCGGAGCCATCTTCGCCAACCCCTGCTTTACCCAGATTCACCCGACGTGCATTCCGGTCAGCGGCGATCATCAGTCGAAGCTGACGCTGATGAGCGAGAGCCTCAGGAACGATGGGCGGGTGTGGGTGCCCAAGAAGCAGGGCGACACGCGACCGCCCGATCAGATCCCGGAGGCCGAGCGAGACTACTACCTCGAACGCAAGTATCCGAGCTTCGGCAACCTGGTGCCTCGCGACGTGGCGTCACGCAACGCGAAGCAGGCATGCGACGACGGCCGTGGCGTCGGGGAGAGCGGACTGTCGGTGTATCTCGACTTCGCCGACGCCATCAAGCGACTCGGGCCCGAAGTGATTCGCGAGAAGTACGGGAATCTCTTCCACATGTACCAGAAGATCACCGACGAGAATCCGTACAAGGTCCCGATGCGGATCTACCCCGCCATTCACTACACGATGGGTGGCCTGTGGGTGGACTACAACCTGATGAGCAACGTGCCGGGACTGCACGTGCTCGGCGAGGCGAACTTTTCGGACCACGGCGCCAATCGCCTCGGCGCCAGCGCGCTGATGCAGGGCCTCGCGGACGGCTACTTCGTCATCCCCTACACCCTCGGTCACTACCTGGCGAGCGCGACGCTCCCGAAGGTGACGACCGATCACGACGCCTTCAACGAGGCCACCAATAGCGTGCAGACGCGCATCAATCAGCTGCTGGCCGTCAAGGGCACGCGGAGCGTGCGCGAGATCCATCGCGAGCTCGGCCGGTTGATGTGGGACAACGTCGGAATGTCGCGAACCGAGGAGAGCCTCAAGAAGGCGCTCACGGATATTCCACGGCTGCGCGACGAGTTCTGGCAGAACGTCTCCGTGCCGGGCACGCCCGACAACCTGAATCAGACCCTCGAATACGCCGGCCGGGTGGCCGACTATCTCGAGTTCGCGGAGCTCCTCGCGCTCGACGCGCTGCATCGTCGCGAGTCATGCGGCGGTCACTTCCGCGAAGAGAGCCAGACGCCCGATGGTGAAGCGCTCCGCGACGATGAGAACTTCACCTATGTGGCCGGATGGGAGTTCACCGGCGTAGGCCGGCAGCCGGAGCTCCACAAGGAGCCGCTCGTGTTCGACGAAGTGCACCCGACGCAGCGCAGCTACAAGTAGGCGGGATGGGCAGGAGGGCCGGGAGGGGCGGGATGGACGCGAGGGGCAGGATGGACGGGAGAACAGGGTGAAACTCAACCTCAAGATTTGGCGCCAGGCCGGTCCGAACGAACCCGGCCGGCTCGTCGACTATCCGACAGACCACATCTCGCCGGACATGTCGTTTCTCGAGATGCTCGACGTGGTCAACGAGGGGATCGTCCGCAGCGGCAACGACGCGATTGCATTCGACTCCGACTGCCGCGAGGGCATCTGCGGCATGTGCAGCCTCGTGGTCAACGGCATTCCGCACGGGCCCGACCGCGGCACGACGGTCTGTCAGCTTCACATGAGGCGCTTCAAGGACGGCGACACGATCACCATCGAACCGTGGCGCGCCAAGGCCTTCCCCGTCGTGAAGGATCTCGTGGTCGATCGCAGCGCCTTCGACCGCATCATCGCAGCCGGCGGCTACGTGTCGGTCAACTGCGGTGGGGCGCCCGACGGAAACGCCATCCCCATCTCGAAGGACCTGGTCGAGACGGCGATGGACTCGGCCGCATGTATCGGCTGCGGCGCCTGCGTGGCGGCCTGCAAGAACGCCTCAGCCCACCTGTTCATGGGGGCGAAGCTTTCGCACATGGCGCTCCTGCCTCAGGGGCAGGTGGAGCGGCAGCGCCGCGTGGTGGCGATGGTCAACCAGGCCGACGCCGAGGGATTCGGAAGCTGTTCGAACGAGGGCGAGTGCGAGGCGGTCTGCCCGAAGGAAATTCCGATCGCCAACATCGCCAGGATGACGCGCGAGTACGTGCGCGCCTTCTTCGCGACGGGCGTCTAGCAGGCGCTGGAAACACAAACCGGCGAGCCACGTCGAGTGACTCGCCGGCCTGTCCTCTTCCCTCTCACAACCCCAACGGATTGTACGGACCCACGTCCAGCGGTGCGACGGGGGTGCCGTCCTACATCTTGATCACGTCGACGAGCTCGCGGACGGCGCCCGCGGACTTCGCCAGTGCTGCCTGCTCGTCGGCGGTGAGTGTGATCTCGATGATCTGCTCCACGCCGCGTGCGCCGAGCTTCACGGGCACGCCGACGAACAGGTCCTTCACGCCATACTCCCCCTGCAGGAACACCGAGCACGGCAGGATCTTCTTCTTGTCCTTGAGGATGCACTCGACCATCTCGGCTGCGGCCGCACCCGGTGCGTACCAGGCGCTCGTGCCGACCAGCTTCGTAATCTCTGCGCCGCCGTCGGCGGTCCGCTTGCAGATGGCGTCGATCCGCTCCTTGGACATCAGCTCCGTGATGGGCACTCCCGCCACCGTCGAGTAGCGCGGCAGGGGCACCATCGTGTCGCCGTGACCGCCGAGGACGAAGGCGTGCACGTTGTCCACGGAGACGTTGAGCTCCATGGCGATGAAAGTCCGCATACGCGCCGAGTCGAGCACGCCCGCCATGCCAATCACCCGCTCGCGCGAAAACCCGCTCAAGCGATACACGGCCTGGCACATCGCGTCGAGAGGATTGGCGACCGGTACGATGATGCAGTTGGGCGAATGCTTCACCACCTGCTCGGTGACCGCCTTCATGATGCCGAAGTTCACGTTGAGCAGGTCGTCCCGGCTCATTCCCGGCTTGCGCGGCACGCCCGAGGTGATGACGACGACGTCGGACCCCGCCGTCTGTGCGTAGTCGGAGCCGCCGATGACACGGCTGTCCGACCCGATGATCGGGCACGACTCGAGCATGTCCAGCGCGATGCCGGCCGCCTTCTGATCGGCGATATCGACGACGACTACGTCAGCCAGCTCACGGTCCGCGATACAGCGGGCCACCGTCGAGCCGACGTTGCCGGCTCCGCCCACCACCGTTACTTTGCGATTCATTTCGTGCCCTCTCTGTCTCTGAAAGGCCGCAGACTCGCGCCGCTGGCGGGCGGGGACATCCCGCCGCCAGACCGAACCCTGCGGCTACCCTCTACGTGTTGCGGACGACTGCATCTGCGAACGCTCGCGTCTCGAGCTGATGCGATCTGGAATCGAGAAGAACGATCCGCTTCCCCATCTCCATCGAAGTGAAGTGCACGACGCGCTTCGCCGGTGTGCCGCGCGCCCCGCGCGAATCCCACCCCCCACTGCAGTGGTGAGCGACCGGTCGATCGAGACCTTGTTCAACGAACGGATGATAGGATCGCCGAGCACAACGCGTTGGCCGCCGTTGGGTCGAGTGACGGGCGAGCCGCTCGTTGGCGATCGACGCGCGATGCTCGGCATAGATTTAGGTCAGGTCCCCCGCGGCGGTTACACGATTCTCACAGGAGGTGTGGAAAAGTCTGTGGAAAGAGTCGTGATTTACCGCGTTGTGATGCGGCATCCGGAGTGTTTTAGCAGATTGCACCACGGTAGGGCGTTGCGTGCCGCTCGTCGACAAAACCTCGGGATTATACTGTAGGGCGCAGCCTCGATCGATGCGCCTTCGCTTCCACGTTGTCTGACGCGCGACGATCGTAGTGGCGCGGACTTGTCAGACGCCGCCTCGCAATTCTCGCAGGAGCCATCCCGTCCTCAACTGATATGACCAATCGCCAAGCGACCTCGAATTCTGAAACGCCTTCTCTCGCTCCTTCAATGAAGATCGTCGTGTCCGACGACCTCCCGGCGTCCGCGCTCGACCTGTTGCGCGCCGAGCCTGGATGGGTGGTGGACTCGCGCACTGGACGAAGCCCGGCGGATCTGGCGGCCGATCTTGCAGACGCCGATGCGCTTCTCGTCCGGAGCGCCACGAAAGTGACGGCCGATCTGATCGCCAGGGCCCCCCAGCTCAGGATCATCGGGCGTGCCGGCACCGGCGTCGACAACATCGACGTGCCCGCTGCCAGCGGTCGCGGCATCCTGGTCGTCAATGCCCCGGGTGCGAACAGCATCAGCGTGGCAGAGATTGCGTGCGCGCTGATGCTGTCGCTGGCGCGTTCGGTCTCGGCCGCAGATCGGGCGATGAAGGACGGCAAATGGGAGAAGAAGAAGTTTCTTGGCACCGAGGTGCGCGGCAAGACGCTCGGGATCGCCGGGCTCGGCCGGATTGGTCAGGAAGTGGCACAGCGCGCTCGCGGATTCGGCATGCGCATCGTCGCCCACGATCCGTTCATCTCTCGTGAGGTCGCCGAGAACATGGGCGTCGAGCTCTTGTCGCTCGACGACGTCTGTGCTCAGGCCGATTTCCTTACCTTGCACCTGCCGTCCACGCCGGACACCCGGCACATGCTCAACGACGCGCGCTTCGCGAAGGTCAAGCCGGGCATCCGCATCATCAACACGGCCCGCGGCGATCTGATTGACGAAGCGGCACTCAAGCGGGCCCTTGAATCAGGAGTGGTCGCCGGGGCGGCGCTGGATGTGTTCGAGAAGGAGCCGCCGGCAGACTGGGCACTTGCGAAGATGCCGCAAGTCGTCGCGACGCCGCACATTGCGGCGTCCACCGAGGAGGCGCAGGAGCTGGTGGGCCTCGATACGGCCGCGGCCGTCCGCGACTTCCTGCGCGACGGCGT
>JBFWPD010000247.1:0-6213 GCA_050250175.1 Vicinamibacterales bacterium | reverse complement strand
CCGTTCACCCCGAACACGGCGCGGACACTTGCGCGCAGGCTGGCATTGGCCGCGAGGCCCGAGCCGAGGATGAGCGCGCCGACCCCCATGATCGCCAGCCGCAGCGCCCATTCGGCGGTATCACGCCCGGGACGATGCGGCACGTCCTCGGCGTGGATGTCGCGCACCGAGTGCGCTGTCTCCCGTGGCGCGAGCAGCGTCGCGACGACGCCGATGCACATGAGCGCGGCCATGACGCCGTACGAGATGTTCCAGCCGAACGAAGAGGCCAAGAACAAGGGCACGGCACCGGCGACGATCGTCGCGACCCGGTAGCCCCACTGATACGCGCTTGCCATGACCCCCTGGCGCGAGACGTCGGCGATCTCGATGCGCCACGCGTCGATGGCGATGTCCTGGGTCGCCGAGGCCAGCCCGACGAAGACCGCGAACAGCGCCATACGGCCCAGATCGGTCGTGGGATCGGTGCCGGCGACCATCCAGAGTCCAAGGATGATCAATCCCTGACAGACCAGCATCCAGGAACGCCGGTGGCCGAGCCACGGGGTCAGCACGGGTACCTCCGTGCGATCGACCAGAGGCGCCCAGAGAAACTTGAACGAGTACACGAGCGTCGCGAGGCTGAAGAAGCCGATGACTCCGAGCGTCAGGCCGACTTCCCGCAGCCATGCCGACAGCGTGTCGAAGATGAGAAGAAAAGGCAGGCCCGAGGCAAATCCGAGCGCCACCATCGCGAGGGAACGGGCTTCGAAGAAGGCAGCGAGGGCCTCGCGGGTTCCGCCAGGCGCTGCTGTCCCGACCGCGGTCGCGTCGCTCATCGACTCAGATACTACAAGCTCCCGTACACTTTCTCACGGGAGACACGCATGCTGGTGCATACCGACTACCTGTGGTTCAACACGAAGAAGCGGCAGGAGTTCATCCGCATCACCGACGAAATCGCCTCGATAGTCGCCGCGAGCAAGGTCAGGGAGGGCACGGTCCTGGTCTCGGCGATGCACATCACCGCCGGAGTCTATGTCAACGACTGGGAGGATGGCCTCATTCACGATTTTCAGGAGTGGCTGGAGAAGCTCGCGCCGGCGGGTCTCGACTACCGGCATCACCAGACGGGCGAGGACAACGCGGATGCCCACCTGAAGCGGACCCTGATGGGCCACCAGGTCGTGCTCCCGATCACCGCCGGCAAGCTCGATCTCGGTCCGTGGGAGCAGGTCTTCTACGCAGAGTTCGACGGACGGCGCCGCAAGCGCGTCGTCGTGAAGGTGATGGGGGAGTGAGGCGGAGAAACCTGTCGTGCTCGGTGCTGGGTGCTTCGTGCCGCGTGCTCCGCGCGTCGCGCGGTCCTCTCGACGATCACCTGGAGGTCGTTGTCCTGGAAGAGCCAGCGAAGCATCGGCTGGAGGTACCGCTCCTCGATCGCCGGATCCTCAGGGGCCGGGACGCGGATCGATGGACCGACGGGGCCGGGATTGAGCGCTCGGACCATCACGGCGTACTCCCGCCACGGCTCGAGTGATCGCGCTTCGGATTCGACGGCCGGATAGCAGAACCGCGCGAAGCGAATAATCAGGAAGGCCGCGACGACAGCAGTGCCGGCGGCGATCCATGTGCGGCGAGCGGGTAGTCGCGATGCGATCCAGTCGGACGCGTTGACGAGAGCCGCGGCCAGGGCGAGCGAGAACCCCATCGCCGGGACGTAGTGATACCTGGAGACGTTGCCCGCAGTGAAGCCCAGGTAGGGCAGCAGCGCGACGAGCATCCAGAGGGTGCTGAACCGGGTCGCGCGCGACGCGACGAGCAGGCCTGCAAGCGCGACAATCCAGAGCAGGTCCGAAAGCCACCACCGCGGACCGACGGTCAGCTGCGCCAGGAACTCGAAGAAGTGCCGGACGACGTGCTCGCCCAGTCCATAGCGGCCTTCCGGGAAGAGCGCGTTGCTCCGGTTGGAGACGACGGTCGCCCACGCAAAGAAAAGGCAGACGACGGTCAGCCCGATCGTCATGATCGGCCGGCGAAGGATCGAGCGCGGCGCGAAGAAATGCCACATCACGCCGCTGACGGCCAGCATCGTGATCGACGCTTCGTGCGAGAGCACGGCTGCGGCAAAGAGGCTCACCGCAGTCGCCTCCCATGCGCGCCGCGATCCTTCCGACACGGACTCCCAGGAGAGAGCCTGTGCGAGAAGGGACGCGAGCAGAAACGCCGCTCCCAGGGTGTTCGGGATCGCAGCCACCCACACCACCGCCTGCACTTGCGCAGGCTGGAACGCGAACATGGCTGCACCAATCACGGCGATCCGGAGATCGCGACACAGCAGGCGCGCGAGCGTGAAGAGCATGGCGACGGCCGCCAGGTGCACGAGGAGGCTGGCGGCGTGATGGCAGGCGCTGCCCTGGCCGCAGACCGCGCGCAGCCCGACGAACCACAGGTCGATGACCGGCCGGTACGAGGCCGACCGCGTTGACACCTCGAAGGCGCGCTGCCAGCCGAGGGCTGAGGCTCCAAACAGCCACTCGAAGTCGTCGCCGGCGAAGTATGCGTCGAGGCTTCCGCCCGAGAGGTAGGGAGCAGCCGCCGCGGCGAGAAGGATCGCGAGCAGGATGGCCGGACGGCGAAGCACGTTGCGGCTGCATCCTACCATCCTGATGCGCCGGACCGGCAGGGAGATGTAGCGGGTTGACAACTAGAGTAGTGGTAACTACAGTGACGGCCAGCAGGTAACATGCCTCGAGAGCGTTCGCCATTCATCGACACGACGGCCAGCGCACTTTCCGATCTCGCGTTCCATATTCTTCTGGCGCTTGGTTCAGGACCCTCGCACGGGTACGCGATCGGCAAGAGCGTCGAAGAGCAGTCGGAGGGACGCCTCGATCCGACGACTGGCGCGCTCTATCAGGCGATACGGCGCCTCACCGAAGACGGCCTGATAGCTCCGGTCGAAGCCCCGGACGACACCGATCCCCGCCGGAAGTACTTCGCGTTGACCAGGAGCGGCCGGCAGGCGGTCGCCAGCGAAGCCCGTCGCCTCGAAGCGCTCGTTCGTGCTGCGCGCGATCGCAAGCTCTACCCACAGCGAGCGTGAGATGCGCCTCTATCGCTGGATCCTTGGCCTCGCTCCGGCGACCCTCGATCGCGAATACGGCGTTGCCATGGAGGAGACCGTCAAGCGGCGTCTGACCGACGCCCGCGCGCATGGCCGCGGACGATTCGCACAGGTCTTCGCGCGCGAGATGGTGAGTCTGGTGGTTCTGGTCCTGGCAGAGCGCCGCGCCCGTCCGCTGAAGCTCAGGCAGGGAGATACCGGGCGGAGGGCCGGTCCCTTCGGTGGCTGGATTCGCGAGGCACGTCACGCGGCGCGGCGGCTGCGGAGAACGCCCGCGTTCACGGCGGCCTCCGTCCTCACGGTCGCGATAGGTATTGGCGTCAACGTCGCCATTTTCGCGGTTGTGTATCGCGTGGCCATCCGTCCCCTTCCATATCCGGCGTCCGAGCGTCTGATCCAGCTCGATCATGGAATGCCCCGGATCAATCTCTCCGCGGGCGTCGGCATGACGCCCGGGCTGTATCACCAGTACCTGGATGGCGCCCGCTCGCTCGAGGCCGTCGCGATCTATCGCACCACCGAGCAGACGGTGACGGGCAGGGGAGAACCCGAGCGTGTCGAGGTCGCGGGCGTGACGACGACGCTGGCCGGCGTCCTTCGGACCGGCCCGGCGGTCGGACGCTGGTTCACAGCCGAGGAAGGCACGCCTGGGGGTGATCAGGTGGCGATCATCTCCCGCCATCTCTGGCAGCGCAGTTTCGGCGCAGCCGACGACGTGCTCGGGGAGGCGCTGACGCTGGATGGCGTGACCACACGGATAGTCGGGGTGATGCCGCCAGGATTCGCGTTTCCCAATCCGCAAGTGGACGTCTGGGTACCGGTCCAGCTCTCGAGAAGCGCGGGATTCAGTCTGCCTTTCAGCTACCTGGGTGTTGGGCGGATGCGTGACGGGTCTTCGGCTTCGAGTGTTCGCGACGATCTCGATCGACTGATTGCCGACCTGCCGCGCGTCTTTCCAGGCGATGTCGGCGTGGCCGGCAATGTCGGGCCAGGCGGCCTTACCTCGGCGGCCATCAGCCTCCGCGATGCGACGATCGGGCGGATTGAGCGGCTGCTCTGGACGCTCTTCGCGGCGGTGTCGCTCGTCCTCCTGGTCGCCGCCGCAAACGTCGCGAACCTGTTTCTCGTGCGAATCGACGCCCGGCAACGCGAGGTTGCCGTGCGGAGAGCGCTCGGAGCCGGACGCTCGAGTATCGCCGGCTTCTTTTTCGCGGAAAGCGCGTGGCTCGCGGGATTGGGTGTCGTCCTCGGCGTTGGAATCGCGGCTGCCGGGGTCCAGCTCCTCGTCCGGTTCGGGCCGGCTGGGCTCCCACGACTCGACGAGATCCAGATTGACGGAGCTGTTCTCGCGTTTGCCGGCGCCCTGGGCGTGGTCACCGCGCTCATGCTCGCAGCGCTTCCTTTTCTCCGTCGTGCGCAGATTGCCTCAGGCCTGCACGAGGGCGGCCGGGCGAACACCATGAGCGCCGCACATTTCAGACTCCGCCATACGCTCATGGGCGCGCAGGTCGCGATGGCATTCGTCCTGGTCGTGGCCGCTGGTTTGATGTTGCGCAGTATCGATCGACTCCGGCTGCTCGATCCCGGCTTCGACGCCTCGTCGGCGCTCACATTCAGGTTGGTGCTGCCTGCACGCGACTACTCGACGAGGGCGTCGTCGGTCGCCGCTCATGACGCGGTTCTCGAGCGCGTTCGAGCCATTCCGGGTGTCACTGCGGTGTCCGCGGGGACGAGCCTGCCGCTGCAGGACGGATGCACGGGCAACACAATCCTCGTGCGTGGGCATCCTGTGCCCCCGGGAACCACGCCGCCGCTGGTCCACTTCTGTGCAGTCGCCGCGGGGTTTCATGAGGCGATGGGCATAAGGCTCGTCCGTGGCCGCCCGCTGGCACAGGGCGATATTCAGCGGAACAGCCCGTCAGTCGTCGTGAACCAGGCGTTCGCTGACGTCGTACTGGGAGGCCGTGTTCCGCTCGGTGAGCACGTACGGTCGAATGCACCTCCTGGACCCGGTGCCATGCAGGTCGCGCCAGGGGAGTTGACCTGGGACGGGGCGCCCCCCTGGCTCGAGGTCGTGGGTGTGGTTGCCAACACGCCGACGCGGGCGCTTGCGGAGCCAAGCCCCGTGCCGACCGTCTACATGCCGATGTCCATCGCAGGCGGTCCGGACGTTCCAGCACGAGCGATGCTCGGTCCCGATGTGGCGTCGATGCGCTACGTCGTCCGGACCAACGTATCCGCGAATCTCATGTTCGCCATCCGCGCGGCGGTGGATGCCGTGGATCCGCGCCTCGCCGTCGCGGACGTTCAGACACTCGACCGCCTGGTGGCCGCCGCGTCCGGAGAGATGACGTTTACTACGATTCTGCTTGCGCTCGCTGCGGCCGTGGCTGTCTCGCTCGGCGTCGTCGGGATCTACGGTGTCACCTCGTACGTCGTCGCTCAGCGCACGAGCGAGATTGGTGTCAGGCTCGCCTTTGGCGCCGCGCCGGAAGCAGTCGCGCGGCTCATTGTCCGGCAGGGAGGGTCGGTCGCGCTCGCCGGCATCGTCGTCGGGCTGGTAGCGGCTCTTGCCGGCGCTCGGCTCATGGAGTCGCTGCTCTACGGCGTCAGTGCTCGCGATCCTCTGATGTTCGCCGTCACGGCGTTGCTGATGCTTGTCGTGGCAATCGCCGCCTGCTGGATTCCTGCACGCCGCGCCGCTCGCCTGAGTCCTGTCGAGGCGCTCAGAGCAGAATAGTGCCCGGAGGTTCGGTAGACTGGGCCCGTGGTGGAGGCGATTCAACTCGTACGCGGCTGGATCGACGACTCGCGGCGGATTGTCGTATTGACGGGCGCGGGAATCTCCACCGACTCGGGCATTCCGGATTTTCGCGGCCCGCAGGGCGTCTGGACGAGGAATCCGGTCGCGGAGAAGCTCTCCAACATCAGCTACTACATGTCCGATCCGGAGGTTCGCCGCCTCTCATGGCGGAGCCGCATGGACCATCCGGCGTGGCACGCGAAGCCGAACGCGGGTCACTTCGCGCTGGTCGAATTGGAGAAGCGCGGCAAGCTCGCCGCCCTTGTCACGCAGAACATCGACGGCCTGCACCAGTTGGCGGGTC
>JBFWPD010000246.1:0-6223 GCA_050250175.1 Vicinamibacterales bacterium | reverse complement strand
TCGCCAAGATTGTGGAGGCGGTCGGCGTGAATCGGCAGGAAGCCGAGAAGCAGCTGCAGGGCGGGTCCGACAGCGCGGATATCCAGCGGATGCAGACGGAGGCCAACGAGAAGATGGCCGCAGCCATCAAGGGCAATGGCCTGGAGGTGGAACGCTTCAATCTCATTGCGCGCTCCATCAACCTGGATCCCGAGCTGAAGGTACGCTTCCAGCAGAAAGTGCAGGAGCTGAGGCAGCCGGCCTAGGCATCCGTGCGGGGTAGGTCAGGTGAGCGCTTGTAAGCTCACCCGGCCCTACCCGGTCCAGCTACTCGCCATCGTCCTCCTGAGCTGCATCCTTCCGGTACGCGCCCGCGTGTAACTACACGCACCACACTGAGTCTTGGGTCTGTCGGCTCGGGCCGTCTTCCAGGCGTCGTGCGACTCGCTCCGCTCATCGCGCTTGCTCGAATCCCGCCTCTCCGCTCACGCCAGGTTGCCTACCGCAACCGGGTCCGGCGAACCTCTGTGATCTGACCTCGACTGGTCAGGCTACTGCGTTTCCGATAGACTCTGCGCCACCGAACGGCCCTGTGGCCACGTTGTAGTCGACTCGCCAGATTCGAAGGATGGCACTCATGGGACCAAAGAAGAGCGGGATTCCGGCGGAAGCCGTCGATCTGTACACACGCTACATTCACGGTGAGCTCAGTCGGCGCGAGTTCTTCAGCGGCGTAAGCCGCTTCGCGGTCGCCGGTCTTACGACCACCGCGATTGTCGAAGCCTTGATGCCGAACTATGCGCTCGGCCAGCAGGTCGCCAGGGACGATGAGCGTATCAGGGCCAGTTATGAAACCCTCCCCTCGCCGCAGGGGAACGGGTTCATCCGCGGCTATCTCGTCCGTCCGTTCAGCGCCGATTCACGAAGCGAGACCCCCACGCCACTTCCCGGCGTCATTGTCATTCACGAGAACCGGGGGCTGAATCCGCATACGGAAGACGTGGCCCGGCGCTTCGCGCTGGAGAACTTCATGGCGTTTGCGCCGGATGCCCTCACCTCGGTCGGCGGCTATCCGAACGACGACTTTCGAGGCGGCCAGCTGTTCGGGCAGATCGATCGCGACAAGATGACCCAGGATTTCGTCGCCGCCGCACGATGGCTGAAGGCGCGTCCGGACTGTACGGGCAGCATTGGCGCGACCGGTTTCTGCTTCGGCGGCGGCATGTCCAACACGCTCGCGGTGCTGCTTGGAGCAGACCTGGCGGCAGCCGCCCCGTTCTATGGCGGCGCTCCTCCGGCGGAGGACGTGCCGAAGATCAGAGCGGCGATGCTCATTCATCACGGCGGCCTCGACACTCGACTGGTCGAGGCCTACCCGGCATTCGAGGCAGCGATGAAGAGTGCCGGCGTCACGCATGAAGGCCACATCTACAAGGATGCGGTCCATGGGTTTTTCAACGACGCCACGCCGGAACGCTACAACAAGGCGGCGGCGACGGAGGCCTGGACGCGCACCATCGAGTGGTTCAACCAGTACATGCGCAAGGGTCAAGCCTGAGCCAGCGGGACCAGCGCCGAGTTCACAATCGCGCTGATCTCACCGCGGGTACGCCGACGTTGCCGAACTGTCGCCGAGCCGCCCAAACGCCGCGGTGTTGGCGGCACGTGTGGCGATGCTCCTCTTGGTCCTCGCCGACTATTCGCTGCGCAACGCAATAACAGGATCGACCGTTGTCGCCCGGCGAGCCGGCACATAGCAGGCGAGGAGCGTCACCCCGAAGAAGAGCACCGTCACGGCAGCCAGCGTCGCGGGATCAATTGCGCTGACCCCGTACAGTTGGTTGCGCAGGAGCCCAGACACCGCGGGTACGCCGGCGAGTCCGACGATGCTGCCCACGACCACGAGCCGCAGACCGTAGCCCAGCACGTCGCGCAGCACATCACCGGGCGTCGCACCAAGCGCGAAACGAACGCCAAACTCCTGCGTACGCTGCGCGACCAGGTGGGTGACGACGCCGTACAGTCCGACGATCGAGAGGACAATCGCGGTGGCGGCAAACACACCGAGCACGACCAGAGAAAAGCGTCGACCTGCCAGCGACTGCGCCACGACATCGTCCATGCGTCTCGCCTCGACGATTGCCTGTGACGGCTCGAAGCTGGAAAGCGCGCGCCGTACCGACGTGAGAAGGCTCAGGGTGTCGACAGGCGACTTGATGACGACCGTGACCGCCCTGACGGCAAATGGCGCGAGGAGGTCGGGAAACTGCATGTGCGGCACGTACATCTGCGACCGTACGTTGGCGGTTTCGTCATCCGCAAGACCGTGGTGTTTGACGTGACCGGCGATCCCGACGATCTCGATGTCCTGCTCGAGGAGGTGAATGTGTTTCCCGATGGGGTCCTCGTTAGGAAACACGGTGCGGGCCAGTTCTTCGTCGACAACCATGACGCGGCGGCCCTGTTCGCCGTCCAGCGTGCTGAACGCCCGCCCGCGCCGGAGTGGAATCGCCATCGTCGTGAAGTAGTCGGCGCCAACCGCGTAGAAGAGCGCACTGGGGCGGTCACTCGACTTCACCGGCATCGCGCGGTCCGAACGTCGGAAGCTGAGTTGGGTGAATCCGCCGCTGAACGGAAGCGCACCGAGCTCCGTGCTGGCCGACTCGACGCCCGGCACCGCCGCCATCCTTTCCTCGAGCGCCAGGAACGCGCGGCGAACGCTGGCTGGCGTTGCCGCGTGCTCCGGCGAAAGGTGCGTGTAGAACGTCAGAACGTCGCGCGGGACAAATCCTGGATCGACGCTGAGCAAGGCCGCAAGGCTCCGGATCATGAGGCCGGCCGAGACGAGCAGGACAAGCGTGAGCGCCACTTCAGCAACCACGAGAGCACTCTGCGCCGTGCGACGTCCGGTGTGCCGAACGCCACCGCGGGCAATCTGCAGGCCGCTATAGAGATTCGGAGCCGAGGCACTGACAGCCGGAAAGAGGCCGAAGAACATGCCCGTGGCAACGGCCAGCGCCAGCGATGCTGCGAGAACTCTCCCATTGAACGAGACCTCGGCGATCCCCGGAAGGACAGCGGGAAAGACATTCAGCACGGCCTCTGTTGCGACGATCGCGATCAGAACACCAGCCAGTCCACCGGCGACTGATAACAACAGACTCTCGACGAGCAGCTGACGGATGATTCGTCGGCGATCCGCTCCGAGCGCCGAACGAAGGGCGAACTCATGGATCCGGTTCGTTGATCGTGCGAGGAGGAGACCTCCCACGTTGGCGCACGCGATGAGCAGGACGACGCCGACCGATACGAGCAGCAGGACGAGAGCCGGTCTGACGTCGGCCACCAGATCGTCAGTCAGCGCGACGACGTCCACGCCGATGCCGGCATTGCTTGCCGGATAGTCCGTTTCGAGCCGTCCGGCAATCGTCGTCAGGTCCGCGCGAGCTTCTGCGAGGGTCACGCCGGGCTTGAGTCTCGCGAGCCCCAGCGTGTCATCGCTGGTGCCGCGATTCCTGAACATCTCGACGTCGTACTGCCCCAGCGGTGTAAACACGTCATTGAATGGTGTGACGCCGTCATGCAGTGCGCGAACGCTCTGCGGCACGAGACCGATGACGGTGTGAGGCCGTCCGTTTATCGTCAGGTTCGTGTCGATCACGCCAGGGTCGGATGCAAGGCGTCGCTTCCAGAAGGCCTCGCCCAGCACCACGACCGGCGCGCCGCCAAGACGATCTTCTTCCTCGCGGAAGGTGCGACCGAGCAGTGGTGGCACGCGCAAGGCGGCGAAGAACGCGGCGGAGACCATCTGTCCGCTCAGGAGCTCGGGATCGCCGGTGCCTGTAAAGTGGAACATTGTCGGACGCCAGGCAGCCATTGTCTCGAGCGTCTGGTTCTGGCGCTGGAAGTCGAGGAAGTTCAGATAGGTGAGCGTGTTTCGTGTCCCGGTTGCGCTCGTTCCGTAGATCGTCACGAGACGATCCGGCTCCTCATATTGAACGGGATTCAGCAGCACGCCGTCCACGATGCTGAAGATGGCGGTGTTGGCGCCGAGACCAAGGGCGAGCGTCAGCAGAACGGTTGCCGCGAAGCCGGGGTTGCGGCTGAGCATTCGCACGGCATATCGCACATCCTGAAGCAGCTGTTCGAGCCACAGGGGGATCCACACTGCCCTGGCGTCCTCTTTGGCCCGCAGCACGCCTCCGAAGCTTCGGAGTGCCGCCAGGCGAGCGTCCTCGCGTGGCATGCCACGTTGGACATTCTCGTCGGTCTCGCGCTCGATGTGGTCACGGATGTCGTTGTCCAGACCGTCGAGCGGATGCCGCCTTCTCACGCAGGCCTCAGCACGCGGGCGATCGCCTGGGCCAACCTCTCCCACTTCGTCGTCTCGACGGCCAGCTGCTTCCTGCCCTTCGGGGTGAGGCGATAGAACTTGGCGCGACGGTTGTTCTCCGATGTGCCTTCCTCGAATGTGATCCATCCGCGCTTCAGGAGTCGATGGAGAGCAGGATAGAGAGACCCTTCTTCAACGAGAAGTGCGTCCGCTGAGCTGCGTTGGATGGCCTTGGCAATCCCATGCCCGTGAGTGGGGCCGAGCTGGAGCGTGCGGAGGATCAACAGGTCGAGCGTTCCCTGGAGCAGTTCAAGGCGATCTTCCATAGACATACAAGGTGGAGACTACGCCCTGCTGGCCTAGAGTGTCAAGGTGAATCGGGATGCCGGTCGGTGGTGCGCAGCCTCCTCCGACGCACCCTTTATATTGACAATCTAGATAAGCACGTTGTAACCTCTTGTTAATCTAGAGGAGAGAAGGCGAGGAAATGGGCAACCCGCCAAGCGGGCTGGTTCAAGGCACGCTCGACATGCTGATCCTGAAGACCCTGGCCTTGGAGCCGATGCACGGGTACGGCATCGGCGTGCGCCTTCAGCAGATCAGCAAAGGAGCACTGCAGATCAACGCCGGCTCGTTGTTTCCAGCCTTCCGTCGTTTGGAACGCGATGGCCTCATCGAAGGGGAGTGGCGCCCGACCGAGCACAACCGCCGCGCGAAGTATTACAGCCTGACGACGCGAGGAAGAGCGGCGCTCAAGCGTGAGACACGCGACTGGGAAGCGCAGACGCAGGCGATCGCGAGAGTACTCAAGGCGTCGTTGAGCGAACTGTGATGTTGTTCCTGAAGCGCCTCACGAGTGCGGGCCGCCGCCTGCTTCTTGCCACGCAGGTGGAGCGAGAGCTGGACGAAGAGCTCAACGCCTATCGTCAGGCGTCTGTTGAGCAGAAGATGGCCGCGGGGGTCAGTCGCTCAGCGGCAGAACGCGCAACCCGGCTGGAGATGGGCAGTCTGCAGGCGGTCAAGGACCTGACCAGGGACGTCGGCTGGGAGTCGTTCCTCGAGAGCACCTTCCGGGATGTCCGGTATGCCGCCCGTTCGTTGCGCCGGACGCCGGCGTTCACCCTTGCTGCCTGTCTCACGCTGGCGCTCGGCATGGGCGCCAGCACAGGCATCTTCAGCGTCCTGAATGGTGTGCTGCTCAAACCGCTGCCATATCCTGCGTCCGAAGAGCTTGTGGCGCTCTGGCACACGGCGCCTGGGCTCGATTTTTCAGGCAGCGCGGAAGACAGATTTCAGATTTCCGCTACTCAGTTCTTTACCTATCGCGACGAGACCCAGACACTCCAAGAAATGGGCCTCTGGTCAACTGGGCTCGGGAGCGTGACAGGCGCGACCACACCCGAGCAGGTGCAGGTCCTCCGGGTCACGCACGGTATCTTGCAGGCGCTCCAGGTGAGACCGGCTCTTGGACGATGGTTCTCGCAGGCGGATGATTCGCGGGCATCGCCAGAGACCGTCATTCTGGCTCATAGCTACTGGCAACGGCACTTCGGCGGCGACTCATCGATCCTTGGCCGCCACCTCACCGTAGATGCCAGGCCACGCCAGGTGATCGGAGTGATGCCCCAGCAGTTCCGCTTTCTCGACCTGAACGCAGAACTCATCCTGCCGCTTCGCTTCGACCGCTCCGGCCTGATCTTGGGACAGTTCAACTACCAGGGGCTCGGCCGACTCAAGCCTGACGCGACCCTTGCGAGCGCGAATGCCGACGTGGCCCGGATGATTCCGATGTGGCTGAACGCCTGGCCAAGCCCTCCAGGAATGGATTCTCAGTTCTACGAGAAGGCGCAGTTTGCTCCTGCCTTGCGGCCGTTGAAGGAGGATGTCGTCGGAGATGTCCGCGATGTGTTG
>JBFWPD010000245.1:0-6242 GCA_050250175.1 Vicinamibacterales bacterium | reverse complement strand
GGCGGGTGACACGATCCTCTTCGGCAAGTACTCGGGCCAGGAGATCAAGCTGGACGGCATCGAGTATCTGATCATGAAGGAAGACGAGGTGCTCGCCGCGATCGAAGGTCCCTCGACCACCGACGCGAGGCCGAACGCGCGCAGGGCCACCACGACGACCGGCACCGGGAAGGGACGCTGACATGGCGAAACGCATTACGTATGGCGACGCGTCGCGCCAGGCCATTCTTCGCGGCGTCAACGGCCTGGCCGATGCCGTGAAGGTGACGCTCGGCCCCAAGGGACGCAACGTGATTCTGAGTAGGCCCTTCGGATCGCCGACGATCACGAAGGACGGCGTCACGGTCGCCAGAGAAATCGACCTGCCCGACCCGCTCGAGAACATGGGCGCGCAGATGGTGCGCGAGGTCGCGAGCAAGACGTCGGACGTCGCCGGAGACGGGACGACCACGGCAACGGTACTGGCGCAGGCCATCTATCACGAAGGCGCGAGGAACGTCACGGCTGGCGCCAACCCGATGGGGATCAAGCGCGGCATCTCGGCCGCCGTCGAAGCGATTGTCGCGTCCCTCGAGCAGCAGTCCAAGCCGGTGACCGGGCCGATGATCGCCCAGGTGGGCACGATCTCAGCGAACCACGATGAGACCATCGGCCGGATCATTGCGGAAGCGATGGACAAGGTCGGAAAGGACGGCGTGATCACGGTCGAGGAAGCCCGGACGCTCGAGACCACGCTCGAAGTCGTCGAAGGCATGCAGTTCGACCGTGGCTATCTGTCGCCCTATTTCGTCACGGACCCCGAGCGCATGGACGTGGTGCTCGAGAATCCGGTCATCCTGATCCATGAGAAGAAGATCAGCGCAATGAAGGACCTGCTCCCGCTGCTCGAGCAGGTGGCGCAGTCCGGGCGTCCGCTGCTCATCATCGCGGACGACCTCGAAGGCGAGGCGCTGGCGACGCTCGTCATCAACAAGCTGCGAGGCACGTTGCGGGTTGCTGCCGTCAAGGCCCCGGGCTTCGGCGATCGCCGCAAGGCGATGCTCGAGGACATTGCCGTGCTCACCAATGGCAAGGCTGTCACTGAGGATCTTGGCATCAAGCTCGAGTCCATCAGGATTGAGGACCTCGGTCAGGCGAAGAAGGTCACGATCGACAAGGACACCACGACGATCATCGAGGGTGCCGGTATCCACGAGGCCATCGAAGGCCGGGTCAAGCAACTGCGAGTACAGGTCGAAGACGCCTCGTCGGACTACGACCGCGAGAAGCTGCAGGAGCGGCTCGCCAAGCTCGTGGGCGGCGTCGCCATCATCAAGGTTGGAGCGGCCACCGAAACCGAGATGAAGGAGAAGAAGGCCCGCGTGGAGGACGCGATGCATGCCACGAAGGCGGCGGTCGAGGAGGGCATCGTGGCTGGCGGCGGCGTGGCGCTGCTCCGTGCGGCCACGTCGCTCCAGACGCTCGCCCTCGATGGTGACGAGCGGCTCGGCGTCAACATCGTCATTCGCGCTGTCGAGGCGCCGATGCGCTGGATCGCGTCCAATGCAGGACACGAAGGCGCGATCGTCGTGCAGCGTGTCAAGGAGATGAAGGGCGACGAGGGCTTCAACGCACAGACCGAACAGTACGAGAACCTTGTCGAGGCCGGCGTCATCGATCCGACCAAGGTCGTCAGGTCGGCGCTGCAGAATGCGGCCTCCATCGCGTCACTCCTGCTGACGACCGAGGCGGTGATCTCGCACGAGCCCGTCGACCAGAAGTCTGACGCCGCGGCGCATGCCGGCGGTGGCATGGGCGGCGGGATGTACTAGCGACATGGGTCCACTGCGAGAGCTCCTCGCGACCAGTCGTCGGCAGGCGCTGGAATTCTTCGTCCAGCGCCTGAAGGATGTCTCGGGGCCCAGCGTCGATCAGCAGGAGTTGCTCTACAACGCCAGCGTGCTGGCGCACTACACGCAGGTATCAACCCACGCCCGGTTGGAGGCCCCGGCCCCGGCGCACCTCGGTGTGGTCTTTGATCAGTTCGTCGTCGATACCACCCTGGCGCACGACGGGCCGATGCTCGAGACAGCCGGTGCGCAATGCCTGGTGCTGACGGGGTTCTTCGAGGACCAGATGCGACGACGGCACAGTATTTCGTGGTACGCGCAGCTTGGCGCGGCGTTCTTCCGCCGGGCGGCTGCGCAAGACCCCGAGCCACGTCGAGCCCAACTGTTCGACACGCTCTCCAGGCGCTTCGAGGCCTGGCGACGTCGCCAGGCGCAGCTCGCCCGCGATCTGCGCGACCAGCCGTTTCTGCTGATTCGCCACAACGACGCGACCAGCCTGTAGCGTCAAGAGGCGGCGTATCCGTGGTGTGCAGGCGGCCAGATTGCCGGAAAGGAAGCTCCCGATGCTGGAGTGGATGAGGAAACGGCTATCGATGGACCGCGGCAGACCAATGCGGGCTGTGGAGCGCGACAAACAGCGAGGCGGTGCGATGTCGGGAGAGTATGTCGCGTTGTACGACTATCTGGAACGGCGATACGCCGGCACCGTCGTGCTCACCGTGACCGAGATCGAAGACATTCTGGGCTTCGCCCTGCCGGACGCTGCCCGCCTGGATCAGAGGTGGTGGGCCGATCCGGGTCAGGGCACGGCGCTGGCAGGGTGCCAGGATGCATGGCGGTTGGCCGGAAGAATGGCGACGCCCAATCTGGCCGCCCAGACCATTGTGTTCGAACGTTCAGAGTGACCGGCCGGCAACGGTCCCGGATGGGTCGCGGCTCACCAGCACGCTGCCGACGAGGCTGGAAAGACTGGCCACCGACAGCAGTGTGCGAACCCCGTGATAAAACTCCCAGCGATCTCGACTGACGCGCCAGTCAGGCGGAAGCGTCGCGATCGTCCACACGGCGAATCGATCGTCGAGTGGCACATTCACGAGCAGCGTGACCGTCAGTGCCGCCAACATGAGCGCCACGGCGATGGTCGCGAGAACGAACGCAGACGATTCGCCGCGACGATACAGCACGTACATGATTGGCACCGCAGAGAGGATCGACGCCGGCAGCAGGATGCTCATCGGACCGCCCAGATTCGAGATCATGATGTGACCGACCTCGAGGAACGTGGCGGGAGTGATAGTGTCGATGGACCGGCTCAAGCTGAACCACGTACCCCAGAACACTCCAGTGACAAGCGCGAAGAGCATCACGCTGAGAAGCTGCAGGATTTTCATCGCTCCACTACTCCATCCATGAGTGTCAGGCGACTGCGCGTCTCCGTACGGATCTCAAGAGGGTCAGTTTCTCGAGCGGCGGGCTGACCGCTCTTGCCTCCACCGCGCAGGAGCTCTGCGCCGTGTCCGTATTGCAAGAGCCATGCTGGGTAAGAGCCTGCGTGCTCAGGTTGCCCCAGTGAAGACCGGACGAATGCGCGGCTCAGGATTACCGGAGCGCGACCGCGGGTCGCGGGCCGAAAGGCCGCGACGACCTCCGCACTACCTATCGGTGAGGGCTGGCGGCGTGGCGGCGGGACCGACCAGGAAATCCGCCACGGCGGCAGGCACCTCGCCCTTGATGAGAAGGCGATAGGCGACGTCCGTGGTGATGAGACTGAGCAGTGGCCACGCGAGGAACGCGCCCGCGCGATGCAGGCGCCACAACCGCTCCGGGACGCCGCGCGGGAGATGTCCGTCCGCGACGAGCGCGCTGTCACCGGCGACTTGCGTCACCATGCGCCTGATGACGCGATGTCGTCGAATCAGCGCGTGGTCGGTCTCAGGCGCGGGATCGTGACGTCCTGCGGTCAGCAGGCCGCGCGCGAGATCCAGAATCCATCCGGCACTCGGTCGCGGCCGTGCGGCCGCGTCACTCTCGACGAACCCGCGACCGTGTTCGTCCGGGTACCGGCCGAGAGTGGGAAAGTCTCGACGGAACATCCAGTACCGCGCCCGCTTGTTCTCGAGCACGGCCGGCGGCGCCGTGCGGAAGAACTCGAACGCCCGGCGATGGGCGGCGGGGGCAAAGTAGAGCGCGCCGTGGCCGAGCACGGGGAAGACGCCGCCTGTGTAGCGCACCCCACGGTTCACTGAATCCGCGGCGCGCACCGTCCATTCATACGGCCCCTCGAAGAAATCCATTTCCGCGTGCACGGCGCGGGCGAAGCGCTGCGCAAGGTCGAGACGATCGGGAAAGAGGCGGCGAATGCCGTACGGTGTGTAGTTGCGCCGGTCCATCATCTGGCGCCACAGGACGTATCCGAAGAACCTGTCGGCAAGGTATCCATCGAACCCGACCGCGCACCCTTCGGGCGCGTTCGTGGCGACTGCCATCAAATAGAGCTGGTGCAGATGCAGACCACCGGCGGCAGCAGTCACCCACGCCCGCGTCAATGCCGCTGCATCGACCTCCTCCATCGTCGTCACTGACAACGGCAGGTCGAGGTCGTGCGCGATTCGGCGCACGGATGCGTGGTCGGCTTCGATGACGCGCACATGGCGGAGCAGCGCCGGAGGCTGTCGCTGTGCCAGCAGCTCGGCGAGCATGTGGCGTGAGTCCATGCCCGAGGTCAGTGGCAGGTGGATGGGCCGGTCCCGCAGGCGAGGGTGCGCCAGCACGTCCGCCAGCCCTCTGCCCACCAGCTGGCGGATGCGATCGGCCGCCGTGTCGAGGGTGATCGAGTCGTCGACCTCCTTGCGAATCACGGCGGGGCGACGTTCGTGAACGGAGCCGTCGCGGCGAATCTCGTAGGAGGTGAAGGCGCGATTCCGTCGCACTTCTCGTGCGATCGTCCGGCCCGCAAGCGGGTGGTTCAGGCGGAAGGTTTCGTAGAGGGCATCGCGATCGAGGGAGAGCGGCAGTCCGAGACCTGCCGCCGCGAAGAATGTCGGCGTCGGCGCGACCGCGGCGATGGAACCGTTCGCGTAGAGATAGACGGGACGGGTGGCGATCGGATCGGCCACGAGGTGGCATACATCCCCAACCCGATCGACAACCGCGATCTGAAAGTACCCGTCCATGTCGCGCACGGCCGGGAGGCCTCCCGCGCGGAATCGGTGGAGCACGTACTCTGCGTCGCACGCGGTGTCGGGCGACTGCGGTACGAGGATGCCTTCGAAGAAGATGCTGATGACGTCGTCAGCGGCGATGCTGGCGAGTGGTCCCGCCACCGACACGGTGAACGGTCCGGCCGTCCTGGCTTCCGGCGGGAGCAAGTGGACGCCTCGGCCATGCATCACCATGTAGATGCCGGGCAGCATCTGCAGGCTCAGTGCGCTCTGCAGGCCGACGGGGTGGTTGCAACAGACATGCGGAGGATGGGGCCGCTCATCGTATGCCATTCTGACGCGGCATCCCGCAACTCAGGGCTTCAGATGATGAACGGCCGCGGCCTCACACCGCAGTCATCCTTCAGTTGGATTCGAGTCCGGTGGCGGCTTCTTGGGAATGAGGCGCTCCTCGGCGGTCCAATAGAAGCCGCAATGATCACACCACATGGCCCGCACGGTCCCAGTGGGCGTGTGCTCGATAGATACCGTATGGCCGGGAAGTGAGCACTGCGGGCAACGGCGCGCCGGGACGGAGCGTTCGGGATCCACTGGGGTTCTGGTTGTGGGCCCGAGTGTATCCGCTTGATCTCGACCGTTCTCCCCCACGAAAGTGGAAGAGTGTCCTACACCACACGGAGAGTTTGTGCCAGCCGGCCGCCGGGCAGCTCTGGATCGAAGATCGAAGTTCCCGATGGCGCGCGGGCTGCATGACGGAACAGAGACAGAGCGCCTGGGACTGACGCCTTGCCCAGCGGACCCGGACGATGAAGCCGAATGGACTCGCGCGTATTTCGCGCCAGGAGACACCAACATGAAGCTGACTGAGCTGTTCTTGGCCGAGCTCGATCGAGAAGTGCCGCGGAGCCGTCACGCGCTGGAACAGGTGCCACCCGACAAGCGTGACTGGAAGCCTCACGACAAGTCGATGGCGTTCGGCTATCTCGCCGACATGGTGGCGACGATCCCGTCGTGGATGGCGATGATCGTCAAACAGGACCAGCTCGATATTGCGCCCAGGGAAGGACAGCAGCTCAAGCCGCCGGCGAGCAAGACCAGCGCCGAATTCGTCGCCGCACTCGATCATGCGGCGGAGGACGCCAGAACCGCCCTTCGAGGAGTTGACGACGAGTTCCTGCAAACGAGGTGGCAGCTGCTCGTCGGCGGGAAAGTCGTCGCGGACATGCCGCGCCACGAGATGCTGCGCGAGACC
>JBFWPD010000244.1:0-6256 GCA_050250175.1 Vicinamibacterales bacterium | reverse complement strand
CCAGAATCTGGCGCATCGATCGGGCCGCGATGCCCAGGAAATGACGTTCGTCATTCCAGGGAGTGCCGGCGCCAGCCAGGCGGAGATAGGCCTCGTGGACGAGCGCGGTGGCCTGAAGTGTCTGTCCCGGACGCTCCCGGCGCATATAGGCCGCCGCGAGACGCCTCAGTTCGCCGTAGACCCTGGCAGCGGCTTCCTCAGCGGACGGTGGGTCCGGCCTCGGGTTGCTCACGCAAAGGGCATTGTAGCGTCCTGCGGAAGACGCTCTGGTCAGACCTCCAGGAACTGGCGTGGGAGCAGGGCGAGGACCGGGTACTGGTTTCGAAGGGCTTCGACCCTCCCGTAGTACTCGTCCTTGGGGAAGTCGTTGTTCAGCATCCGATCCCTGAGTTGGCGGATCTGGTACTTGTAGAGATCCCGGACGAAGTCGCGCACCAGTTCGGGTGGCGTTGTGCTGCGCGGACGTACGCCGTGGCGCTCGAGTTGATCGAGCACGTCCTGGCGATACCGGAACGGACCTCGATCAGGCGTCAAGGGCCGCCACCAGGGCCTCGAACGTCGCCGGAATCCTGAGAATCGGCCGCGGCCGGGCCAGGGCTTCGGCGAGCGGGCCCGGCGTTTCAACTGTCCGTCCAATGACCGGCTCCACGACCTCGCGGAACTTCGCCGGATGCGCGGTCGCGAGAAAGATCCGCACCCGCCGCTCCCGCCCTTCCCGCCCCTCCTGCCCTTCCCGCCCCTCCTGCCCTTCCCGCCCCTCCTGCCCTTCCCGCCCTTTGAGCCCCAGGTACGCGATGGCGGAGTGCGGATCGAGCAGGTAACCGCACTGTTCGTAGACGCGCCGGATGGTACTTCGCACCTCGTCGTCCGTATGCCGGCTGCCGGTGATGTCGCGGCGCATGGCCGCGGCGTCGCCGTCATAGAGCCACGACATGCGCTCGAAGTTGCTCGGATGACCGACGTCCATCGCGTTGGCAATCGTCTGGACCGAGGGCCGGGGCACGAACGCTCCGGTCTCGAGGTACTCGGGCACGACGTCGTTGACGTTGGTGGCCGCGACGAAGTGCTCGATCGGCAGGCCCGATCGCTTGGCCATCAGCCCCGCGGTCAGGTTCCCGAAGTTGCCGCTCGGCGTGGACACCGTGATGGGCGGAAGGGGCCCTTCGTAGAGTCTCCCGACCTCGCTGACGGCCGAGAAGTAGTAGATCATCTGTGGCAGCAGGCGGCCGATGTTGACGGAGTTGGCCGACGTCAACCGCATCCGCTCCCGCAGCGTGCGATCGCCGAATGCGTCGCGCGTCATCCGGTGACAGTCGTCGAAGCTGCCGGCGACGGCGAACGCGCGCACGTTGCCGGCTTCGGCGTTGAACATCGTGAGCTGCGCTTCCTGTGTCGGGCTGACGCGTCCATCCGGATACAGGACGACCACTCGCGTGTGAGGCACGCCGTGAAAGGCGTGAGCCACTGCGCTTCCCGTATCGCCGGACGTGGCGGCGAGGATCGTGAGGGGTTGATCCCCGGAGTCGAGGGCCGCCATCAGGCGAGCCATCACGCGCGCGCCGACGTCCTTGAAGGCCAGCGTCGGGCCGTGAAACAGCTCGAGCGCGTACACTCGCGGCTCGACCTCGACGAGGGGCAGCGGGAAGTTCAGGGCTTCGACGACGACCGCTTCGAAGGTCGTGGCGTCCAGCTCACCGCGCGTATAGGGACGGAGCGCACGGTAGCCGACTTCCGTCACGGTACGCAGCGGAAGGCGTGCGATCTCGTGATCCGGCAGTCTGGGGATGGTCTCGGGAACGAAAAGGCCCCCGTCGGGCGCCAGTCCCTCGAGCAGCGCATCCCGCAGGGAAATGCCCGGATCGCCCACCCGCGCGCGGGTGGTTACGAAGCGCATGGGGAAACGATGCGTGCGCCGCGCGGGATGACCGCGGAGACATAGACCTCCGGCTCACCGCCAATCTCGCGACGTACTGCAGCTGCCATCGCCTCGGCAACTCTTCCTGCAGTCGGGGCATCCGCGCACAGGGCGAAGAGCGACGGCCCGGATCCCGAGAGGCTCGAGCCAAGAGCTCCCGCCCCGGCCGCGGCCTGCTTGATCGCCGCCAGTCCGGGCACGAGCGGCGCCCGGCGAGGCTCCGCGATCGTGTCTTCGAGGGCGCGGCTCATGAGTGCGAAGTCGCCGGTGTGCAGCGCGTGGACCAGGGCGCCGAGGTTCGCCCACTGCTTCACCGCATCCGCCAGCCGGACGGTGTCGCCGAGCAGGGCGCGCGCGGCCGCTGTTTCGATCTCGAGCTGTGGATGGATGACGACAGCCGTGAGACCGGCGGGCACGGGCAGCTGCACCACATCGGGCGGGCTCGCACGCCGGACGAGCACGAATCCCCCGCAGATGCACGGCGCGATGTTGTCGGCATGCGACGAACCCGCACCAAGCCGCTCTCCGTCGAGCGCGCATTCAATCAGAGTGTTGAACGACGACTTCGCGCCGATCAGCGCATCCACGGCTACCACCGCAGCCGCAGCGCTCGCGGCGCTTCCGCCAAGACCGCTCGAGAGCGGCAGCCCCTTTCGAATCGTGAGGGCCACACCTCTCCTCTCTCCGAGCCGATTCAGGAGCGTCTGCGCGGCAACACTCGCGGTGTTCTTTGCCGGGTCCCGGGGCAGCCGGCCGCCGTCGTTCTCGATCGCTTCGATCCGCACACCCGTGCCGTCGAATCGTGCCGTGACCTCATCGCCCGGCGTATCGAGTGCGAACCCGAGGACATCGAAGCCGCAGGCGACGTTCGAGACGGTCGCCGGCGCAAAGGCGGTCACTGCAGTCATGAGGTGTAGTGGCTTTGAATCGTCGGAATGAGATATTCGCGGAACGCGCGGTTGCAGTCGAAGGCAGGCTCGAAACCCCAGTCCCTGCGCGCCGCCGTATCGTCGACGTCGGCAGGCCAGGAATCGACGATGACCTGCCGCTTGGCGTCAATTCTATACGTGATCCCGGCACCCGGGAACGACGCCAGCACCACTTCACGAATTCGCGCGGCCGACTCGCTGAAGGCGCGCACGTTGTAGGTGGTCTGCGACAATCGCTCGCGCGGAACGGCCGCCAGCGCGAGAAGCGCGTTCGCGGCGTCCGGCATCGCCATGAACGGGATCACCGTCTCCGGCTCGACGAAGCAGGCATACGGCTCACCGCGCGCCGCAGCGTGAATCATCTCCGGGGCATAGTCCGACGTCCCGCCCGCCGGTGTCGTCGTCGCAGCGATGAGACCGGGGAATCTGACGGCGCGGAAGTCCACGCGCGGAGTGACGTCGGCGGACAGCTGCTGGTAGTGGCGTGTGTAGTACCTGCCAAGCTCCTCGCAGTACAGCTTGTTGCAGCCGTACATCGTGATCGGGTGCGCGTAGTCTCCCTCCCGCACGCGGCCCGCGCGCATCTTGGTGGCGCGGTCAGGCAGGCCGTACGCCGCGATGGACGACGGATACACGAAGACCACGGGGCGGCCGTGCGACTCCCCTTCCTTCTGAGCGAACTCGAGGAGATTGAGCGTCCCCTCAACGTTCACCTGATGCGCGGCGATCGGGATGAACTCGGAGCGCGTGGACAGCAATGCCGCCAGATGGAAGATCAGCTCAACCTCGAACTCGGCCAGGATCCGTCCAAGGATGTTCGGATCGGTGATCGACCCCGTGAACTCCCTCAGCACGCGAGGCGCGACGGCAGGATCGAGCCGCTGCAGATCCAGCGTGACGATCGGACGGCCGGTGGCAGCAACGCCTTCCACGAGCGCCTGCCCGATTTCGCCGCTCGCTCCGGTGATGAGGACAACGGGCCGTCGCACACGTCGATTCTATCGCTCCCGGTCCGCTAGAATGAGTGGCGATGACCGAAGAGACGCTCACCCCCGCCCGTGTATGGAAACAGATGACGCTTGCGCAGCGGCAGAACGCGGCGCTCGCATTCTGGAGCGACGAAGAAGCCGGCGACGATCAGGTGCAGGCCGCGCTGCTCATCGCGCAACGGAAGAAGTTCAGGCCCAAGTCGGTGATTTCGCTCGATCTCGACCGGAAGGCGAAGCATCTCGCCAGCCTCGGCATCGTGCCCGAACAGATCGCGGCGCGCGCGCTCATCGCCTACCACCTCACCCGGCAGCGGCCGATGATGGGAGCGTTCCTCGATGCGCTCGGCATCAAGCACGAGAACGGGTTGATTCAGGAAGACGAAGTAAAGCCCGATCCGGAGAAGATCGGACCAGCGGCAACCGTCCTCAAGACCCAGTTCCCGTCGGAGGACGTGCAGTTGTACTTCAGCACGCTGCTTTCCCAGGATCCGGACACCTGGGGTTCACTTCGCGACCTGTCCTAGGCCGCGCGCCGCAGCTCGCCTAGCTGGCGACCGACTCCGGCAGGACCACCGGCCGGACCAGTCCCTGTGGCTTGATCATCGGCCGGCGATACGGCTGAAACGGGACGTGGCACTGGTGTTTGCGCAGCACGCCCAGGAAGCGCTTGTAGTCGGTCGGCGCCACACCGAAGAGGTCGGCAAGCACCTTGTAACTTCCGCACGTCGCCTCGAGCCCGAGGCTTACAACCCCTCGCACCTGCGTGCGGGTCAGGTCCCGCCGGATGAACGGCTCGTAGGCGGCCTGCCAGAACGATTCGCCCTGCCTGGCGATGCGGTCGAAGAGCGCCTCGGCGCTGAGCGGCGCGGGAGCGGGAGCGACTCTGATGTCGGCCGCGGCAACAGCCCGGCGCCTTGCGTTGGGCGTCTCGAACGCCGTAATGGTCCCGCTCGTCTGGCGCACCACAGTTCGCTCGACAACGTTCCGCAGTTCGCGCACGTTGCCTGGCCACCGGTGTTCCATCAACCGCTCGAACGCCTCCGAAGCGATCCGGGGAATGGGCGTCTCGTACTCCTCGCAGAACCGCTCCACGAAGTGACGGGCGAGCAGCGGCAGGTCCTCCAGCCGTTCCCGAAGGGCCGGGACCCGCACTTCCACGACATTGAGCCTGTAGAAGAGGTCTTCACGGAACGACTTCTCTTCCACCAGACGACGGAGTGAGCGATGGGTCGCCGCGATGATGCGGACGTTCACGATGGGGTTCGCCGAGTGGCCGCCGACCGGCTGGATCTCGCCGGTCTCCAGGAACCGGAGCAGGAGCGCCTGCATCCGCAGCGACATCTCGCCTACTTCGTCGAGCAGCGCCGTTCCGCGGTGGGCGGTCTTGAGCAGGCCCTCACGATCGCGATAGGCGCCGGTGAAGCTTCCGCGCACGTGGCCGAACAGCTCGCTTTCGAGCAGCGAGTCCGGCAGCCCGACACAGTTGATGCTGACCAGCGGGCCGTTCCGCCTGACTCCGCGAAGGTGAATCAGGCGGGCGGCGACCTCCTTGCCGGCGCCGCTTTCCCCGGTGACGAGCACCTTGGCGTCGGACGCCGCTGCACGATCGATATCGTTGGCGAGGTTGCGAGCCGCCGCGCTCACGCCAACGAGAAGGGTGGGCTGACTACTGACCGGTCCACGGTGTGATTCTGGGTATGTCATTCGAAGACTTGACTCACGTCACGGCGAGCCGCTCTCCCGGCCTCGAGCGCTGTCATCACGACCGCGTCCCTCCGAGAGCCTGATTCCTCAACGCATTTGACCTGGTGCGTGCCGCGTGCCGATGTTGCGCCCGGAACGGCTGAAACGGCAGGTGGCATTCGTGCTTTCGAAGCGCGCGCATGAACGGCCGGTAATCGCGCTCCTCCAGGTTGAAGAGCGGCAGCAGCCCCCGATAGCTTCCCCAGCTCTGGTTCAATCCCCGCCTGAGAATCTCGCGGACATCCGCGCGCGTGAGATCGCGGGCCTGGAACGGCGCGAACACGACCGACCAGAAGGACTCGCCTCCTTCTGTCATCTGCGTAAACAGCTGGTCGGCGGTCGAGGGCGCAGCAGCAGGACGCGAGCGCGCGCGCTTCATCACATCGTCGGGAAGATCGCTCTCGGTGATTCGGCCGTCGGTCCGGCGCACGAGCGTGCGCTCGACGACATTGCGCAGCTCGCGGACGTTGCCGGGCCAGTCGTACGCTTCGAGCGCAGCGAGCGCTTCGCCCGAGATGACCGCCGGGGACAGGTTGTACTGACGGCTGAACATCTCGAGGAAATGGCTCACGAGCGGCGCCACGTCGTGCGGGCGTTCCCTGAGCGGCGGAACGTCCAGGTGCATGACGTTCAGGCGGTAGTACAGATCCTCGCGGAACGCCCCGCGCTCGATCTCTTCC
>JBFWPD010000243.1:0-6258 GCA_050250175.1 Vicinamibacterales bacterium | reverse complement strand
CCTCGGTGGCACGATCATGCTGGTTGCAGGCGGCCTGTCCTCTAAGGCTGGCGGACTGGGTCTGTCCGCACGCTTGCTGGCCAGTCAGCATGCACTCCGCAGCCCGACCCGAAGCCTGTAGCCCGAAGCCTGTAGCCTGTAGCCAGTAGCCTGAAGCCTGAAGCCTGAAGCCCGAAGCCTGAAGCCTGAAGCCCGAAGCCCGAAGCCTGACCAGTTCGGAGGCACGCGCCGTGCATTCACCGCCACCTATGCAGGCCGGGTCGTCCGTAGACAATCCGCAGCTCAGCGCGCGAGTCGATGCCCTCGCATACGATCGGATGGCGTCGGTCTACGACTGGCTCTTTGGCCTTTCCCTGCAGCCGGGCCGTCTTGCCGCCGCACGAAGCCTCTCGCTGAAGCCTGGCGACGTCGTGCTCGAAGTCGGTGTGGGAACTGGTCTGAATGCCCCCCTCTACCCGGCCGACTGCTGCGTGGTCGGCGTTGACTTCTCCGCGTCGATGCTCACTCGAGCGGAGCGGCGGCTTGCGGCGCGGCGGATCACCAACGTCCATCTCTTTCAGATGGACGCGACCGATCTGAAGTTCGCAGATGCGACGTTCGACGTCGTGTACGCGCCGTATCTGGTCACGGCCGTCCCCGATCCCGTTCAGGTCGCTCGTGAGATGGTTCGGGTGTGCGTGCCGGGCGGACGCATCGTGATGCTGAACCACTTTCTCAGCCGCAATCCTGCGATCTCCTGGGTGGAAAGACAGCTCGCCACTGTCAGCCGGCACTGCGGGTTCAGGTCGGATCTGGACATGGACCAGTTTCTCGAGCGCGCCAACCTCGACCCTGTGTCCGTCGAGCAAGTGAACTTCCCGCCAATCTGGTCGCTGGTTATCTGTCACAAGCCGAGCTAGCTGCACGCTTCAGTCGCTCGTGGCACTGAGCTTGCTCGATCCCTCCCGAGGAGGTAGGAATCATGTCGTTCGACTGGCAGATAGTCGCGGGGTCGCTTCTTGTCATCGCGCTCTTCGCGGCGTTGATGATCCCTTACCTCGTGAAGGAGCTCCGGGACGGCAAGCGCCTCGCCGGACCGATGCGCCGGCTTGGGCGCGGCAAGACCGCCATGGGCCCTGACACTCCGCGCGGCGCCGGCGATCTGAATCCTGGCCGCCCCGGCGATCCGGCGCCTGGCGAACCGGCGGGACAGCCCGATCCGTATGGTGAGCGCGCGCAGCGTCACGCGCCACCGGTCCGATCCTGAGGCCGGTCCCTTGCACCGTAAGGGTTGTTTTGCTCGGAAGCGAAGTCGGTACCATCGCAGGCGCCCGGGTGCACTCACGCATCCGGACGCCTGACGACACTCGAAGGAGGAAGGCATGCGCCTGCTGCAGAAACTACTTCTGGGTCCGCTGGTCCTTGGTCTGCTGCTGCCTCTTGACGCTCGCGCACAACTCCGTCACGCGGTAGACCCCTCCCACCTGTCGGACGTCGTCGCCGAGCATGCAGCAGGGGACGCGACGAACCGGGCCGTTGTCCGCGACGCGCTCTCGCGAACCGACGTGCGGAAAATTGCGTCGCGGCTTGGCGTGGACGCCGCGGAGCTCGATCGCGCTGCGGGACTCTTGAGCGGCGCCGACCTCGCGCGCGCGGCCGACGCGGCCCGTCAGCTCGACCAGGATCTGGTCGGCGGTCAGTCCGCCGTTGTCCTGTCGACGACGACCATCATCATCATCCTGCTCGTCGTGATCGTCATCGTCGCCGTCGCCGACTGACGTCCAGCGTTGGTGCTCGTGGGCACACGCGCCATCGCCTCACTGCTGACCATTCTCGCCGTCCTGGCGAGCGCCGCGCGGGCCCGGGGGCAGGAGCAACCGCTCCAGTCCTTGCCGGGCCCGGCGGCGCGCTTGTTTCTCGACGTTCCCTTCCTGCCGCAGACCGGGTTGTTGTGCGGAGGCGCCGCGGTCGCCATGGTGCTGAGGCATTGGGGCGAGCGCACCTTCGTCGAAGAGTTCGCGCCGCTGGTCGATGAGGAGGCCGGTGGAATCGCCGACTCGGTGCTCGTGGCGGCGGTCACCGAACGGGGCTGGCGTACAGAGCGTCTCGACGGCTCGATGGAGGCGCTGGGCGGGAGCCTGGCGCGTGGAGAGCCGCCTGTTCTGCTGATCGAAGACCGTCCGGGATTTCTTCACTACGTCGTTCTGGTTGGAATGGAACCGGATGCCGTGCTGCTTCACGACCCTACGTGGGGGCCAGCAAGGCGTGTCGGGCGGGCGGAGTTCCTTGCGCAGTGGAAGAAGTCGAGGAACTGGGCGCTGCTGGTGCTGCCAGCGGCGCACGCCGAGGCCGAGTCCGCGCCCGCCGTTCAGCCGGTGAACGTGTCCCTCAGCGCCTGCGATCGGGAACTGCAACGTGCGCTCGAAGAGATCGACGGCGCCGGACCCGAGACGACCGCGGCGTTGCTCGAAGCGATCCGTCTCGAGTGTCCGCACGACAGCCGTCCCGTGAGCGAGCTTGCCGCGCTCCGCTTTGCTCATCGCGAGTGGGACAGAGCGGCGACTCTCGCACGCGAAGCCACGGTAATCGATCCCGGCGACGAGTACGCGTGGGACGTTCTCGCGTCGAGCCGCTTTGTGCAGAACGAACCGGGGACTGCGCTCGAAGCGTGGAATGAGATCGAGCGTCCGCGAATCGACCTCCTCGCTATCGAGGGCCTTCGACACACGCGCTACGCACTCGTTGCCGAAGCCGCGGGTCTTGAACCTGGCGAGGTGCTGACAAGCGACAGCCTCAGACGAACCGAGCGGCGACTTCGACAGCTTCCGACCATTCGCGCCGCACGTGTTGACTATCGACCGCTGAAGGACGGTTTTGCCGCGGTTGACGCCACCGTCGTCGAACGTTCGGCCCTGCCGTCCAGTCCAGTGGGCTGGATCGGGCGAGGGCTTGGCGTGGCGATCGATCGAGAGATCAGCGTGGACGTGCCAGGTTCGAGTGGGCAGGGTGAGCTCTGGTCTGGCGGATGGCGGTGGTGGAATGAGCGGCCGCGGCTGTGGTTTGCGTTCGCGGCGCCGGCCCTCCGAGGCTGGCCAGGTGTCTGGCGCGTCGAGCTGTCTGACGAGAAACAGGGCTACGCGGCTGGTCTGCAGACGCTGCGTGAAGGGCGCGTCAGGGGAGCGCTCGAAGTGGCTCATTGGCTGACCTCGTCCACGTGGTATCAGGCGACAGCTGCGATCGACGTATGGAATGGCGACCGGCGCACGCTGTCGGCCGGTGCGCGCGTCGAGCGGAGATTCGCCGGCGACCGGTTGGCGCTGGGCGGCGGTGGAAGCGTATGGGCGCCGCTCGGAAGTGGTTCTCCATTCGGGACGTATGACGCGTACGTGAGAGTCCGGTCGAAGGCGCGAGACGCCCGGTTCGTTCATTCGGCTATCGCCGGTGTGGATGTCGCGACGTCACAGGCACCGCTTGCACTCTGGAGCGGCGCGGACACCGGCACGGCTCGACGGCATCTCCTGCGTGCGCATCCCCTGCTTGCGGGCGGAGTTGTTGCCGGTCCTGCACTCGGCCGCCGGCTCGCCTACATGAACATCGAGACGAGCACGCCCCTTCCTGGTCTGGCCGGCCGATTCCTCTCGGCTGCGTTGTTCGGCGACGCTGCATCCGCTGGCCGGCGACTCGCAACCGCCCGAGGCCTTGCGTGGCATGTCGATGCGGGTATTGGTCTGCGCATCAGAATTCCTGGCCGCGAGGAAGCACTGCGCATCGATTACGGTCGGGGTGTACGCGATGGCGCCGACGCGCTCAGCATCGGGTGGACCTTCTAGCTCATCGCTCGACAATGGACGAGCTCGCCGTGGCAGCCTGATTGCACCGTAGGGGGCGACGGAGGCGAATACGATGCATATCGACCAACATCACCAGGACTCAGGCGGCTTCCTTTTCGGTTTCGCATTGGGCCTGGCCGGAGGCGCCGCGGCGGCATTGCTGTATGCGCCGTCAGAAGGCCGTCAGATGCGCAGCTACCTGGCGGACCGCGCGAAGGAAGGCCGTGAAAAGGCAATGACCGCGGCCGAACGCGGCCGCGAGTACGTGCACGAAGGCCGCGAAGTCCTCGACCACGGACGCGAAGTGATCTCCACCGCGATTCATGAGGGTCGTGAGGCCTATCGGCGTACGAAGTCGCAAGAAGCCCTATGAGTTCATGGGCCGAGACGTTTCTCGGCGTGATCGCCCTCGCGACGCTGGCGAGCGCGTTGCTTCAGGCAGCCGTGCCCGTCGGCGACGCGGTCGCCACGGGGCGGGAGCTGTCGTCTCGCGTCTCATAAACGGCTCAGCGCACTCGATGGGATAGATAGCCAGGCCGCCGTGATTGTCTCGGTTCCCAGCGACCCATTTGCTTTCAGCGAGGAATGGCTCGCTCTGGTTCGGCGGGCGGGCGCGCCTGTCTGGATGCGCCCGGGATGGATCAAGGCCTGGATGGACACGAGGGGCTCCGGCGCCCTCGAAGTTGTCGTTGCCCGCGGCTCCCGCGGCCTGACCGGGCTGGCGGCCGTGCAGCGGAAGCCCACCGGTTTCGGGTCCCCCTCAATCGTCTGGCAAAGCCTCGTGGCCGACGACGACGAGAGCCGGTCGGCAATAGCGGCCGCAATGGTCGCTCGCGGCGGCGATCGCATGGCGTTTCAGTTCGGGTTCCCTGGGACAAGCGGCCTTGATGCCATTCGGCGCGAGGCCGAAGCCGCTGGCTATCGAACGACGCTCGTGCCCTACCTCCGCTCTCCCTTCATCCTGCTGGCAGGACGGTGCTCCGAGTACCTCGCCGGGCGCTGCCGCGCCGAGATGAAGGAGCTGCAGCGGCGCCGGCGTCAGCTCGAGCGCGAAGGCGACCTGACTTTCGAGACATACAACGGGTCGGATCGGCTGGATCAACTGCTCGCGGAAGCCTTCGCAGTCGAGGGCTCGAAACGGAAGAGGGACGGTGGGACCGCGATCGCCTCGCGGCCGGAGTCGCTCCGGTACTACACCAGCCTGGCACGCTGGGCCGCGGCCGAGGGAGTGCTCCGCCTCTCGTTCGTCCGCCTTTCCGGCCGGGCCATCGCGTTCAGCTTCATGATGGAGGACGAGCGGAGCCTGTACGGCATCAAGAGCGGGTACTCCGACCAGTACCGGCGATTCCGGCCTGGATTCCTTGCGCTCCTCGATGCCATCCAGGCCGCATTTCAAGATGGCCGGCGAACGCTGGAACTCCTGGGGAACGACGAGCCCTGGAAGCGCGGATGGTGTCACGGCGTCCGCGAACGCGTGACGTTACTGGCGTTTGCGCCTCACATTCACGCGAATGTGTGACGAAATTGCCTTGCTTTCGGCCTTAGTCGGACGCAGACTGATCGCTCTTCAATCAATCGCGCCCTCTGATTGAAGTCTGGGCGGCAACCCTGCGGCGAAGGGCGAAAAACCGTGGCGGAACCGCAGCCCCAACCGTCGGTCAACGTGTTCGCCTGTCCCGCCTGTCGCAAGGGTATCGGCCTTCCACGTACAGTAACGACGAAGGTGCCCGAGTCGGTCACGATCGACTTGTGGTGCAAGGAATGCGGACATGTCTGGCAGCTGGAGCGCCACTCGCCCGGCTTCCCGCGCCGTCCAGGGTAGGCCAGGGTTCGAGCAGTCCGCTTCTGATGCGGGGCGAGCTGTTCTCGGACGCTACAGAACAGCCGAGGATCTGTAGCCCGGTTGAAACAGCGTGTTCGCATGGTGCCGGGCACGACGCTTGCGACCTCGGTCCTCGTGGCTGACATGTTCGGCACGTTCTCCATTCCGCTCTCGTGGCGGACGCTAGCGAAACGCAGCGTGAGCGGCTTCATCGAGGACGACTGCCTGTCGCTTGCGGCGCAGCTGGCGTACTACTTCTTCCTGGCGCTCTTTCCGACGTTGCTCTTCCTCCTCGCGCTTGCCAGCTTCTTCTCGCTCGGCGACGTTGCGAACCGGGTCGTCGAACAGCTTGGTCCGTTCGTCCCGCCGGACGTCGTTCGGATCGTGGCGGATCAGATCGTCAGGATCTCCAGCGCTGAGGATGGCGGGATCCTCACGCTGGGCATCGCTGGCGCGTTGTGGAGCAGCTCAGCAGCTCTCGTCTCCATTGTCGGCAGCCTGAACGCCGCGTACGACATCACCGAGGGCCGGCCCTGGTGGAAGGTTCGCCTCGTGGCGGTCGGCTTGACGCTGGCCCTTGCCGCCTTCATGCTGCTCTCGCTCGGCCTCGTCCTCGCAGGCCCTGAG
>JBFWPD010000242.1:0-6259 GCA_050250175.1 Vicinamibacterales bacterium | reverse complement strand
CGGTGTCATCACTATCCATGAGCCGCGGTCAGCCATCTCGGCGTGATGCTTGCGCGAAGGACGAATGCGCTTCGCGTGAACGTGAAAGGCCTGCGCCCAGAAGCGCTTGGCACCTGCCTCACGGACATTGGCTGGCCCGGTGACATCCCCGCCGCTGAAGCGACGATGGCGCCGCTCGCGGCGCTGGTGGAACACGTCACCGTATGTCTGGACGTCGGCCAACAGATCCATCCCGTGATTGGCTTCGAGTGCGTTCTCAAGAAGCAACCGGCCTCCGAACCGCGCTGGGCGACGTTTCTCGACCATCTGGTTGACGAAGGCCTTTGCACTCCTGCGAAGCGCGAGGGCCTCCTGCGCTGGCCGGCGACCCTGACGCCTGCGACACCCGGAACCTGGTGGCCCGATCACCTCTTGCATGCGTCGCTCATCGCGCCGGCGGATCGCTTCAGCGTGCTCGATCGTCAACTGAGCCACGTCAAAGTTGTTCTGCCGCCAAGTGGAGTGCCCGAGGCGAAGGCGTACTTCGGGTTCAGGCACTTGTGGATCGCAGCGAGCTCTACGCAGGCCGGAACCGTGAGCAAGGTGCGTCGCGCGTCAGGCAACGGACTGGCCGCCGCGATACAGAACGCCGTCGCATTTCTCGTGAGCATGCGCGACGAGCAGGGCTGGTGGGACGATTTTCCAGAATCCGCCGGTGGGAGTGATGCGTGGGTCACGGCCTTCGCCGGGGCAGCGCTCGCGCACGTGCAGGATCGCGGAGCTCGTGAGGCCTCACGGCACGCATGGACGCTTCTTGCGCGTCGCGGGGGCCCGTCCGATGGCTGGGGATTCAACGCGAATCTGCCGATGGACGCTGACGCCACCACCTGGGCACTGCGTCTGGCCGACGCTCTGGACATGCAGGGCTCGACGAGGTTCCGTCAGGCAGGTCAGTTTCTGTCGACGCTGCAGCTGGCCGACGGCGGTTTCTCGAGTTATGGACCGAACGCGCTGTCCGGTCGTCTCGTCTTTCTCGGACGCGAATTTCACGGTGCGCGAGACGGCTGGTGCCAGACGGCTCACGGCTGCATCACGGCGGCGGCGGCGGGGCTTGGCGACACGCGCGCACTTGAATTCCTTCGTGCATCGCAGGAAGCGGACGGCTCGTGGCGAGGATACTGGTGGAGCGGGAAGGAGTATGCGACGTCTCTGGCCGCCGAGGCGCTCGCAAGAGCGGCGCGACGGGAGGACCAGCCGCTCATCGACGCGGCTGTGCGATGGGCGATGGCGCAGATCCAGGCGAACGGCGCTGTTCGATCGGTCGACCATCCGATGGATTCCGCGTTTGCGACTGCATCGTGTGCGCTCGTGCTGACGCTGTCTGGCGACTTCACGCTGGTGCGAGACCCACTGGAACGTGCCGTCTCGTGGCTCGTGAACGAGCAGCGCGGCGACGGCGGATGGACGCCGTCAGCCTGGATGAGAGTCCCGGCGCCGGACGTAACAGACCCCGATCTGGACAAGGGAACGCATGCGCTGTTTCGCGACGAGCGTGGTGTCTTCACCGCTGCCCGCGCTGTTTCGGCGCTTACGGCGGCCAGCACCTCCCTGACGGCAGCCCGAAGAGACGAACGCGACTCAGTCATCCGGCCTTGAATGAGTACCCCCATCGATCGTGCGTCCGATCCGTTCGATCCGCGGAGTCGAGCCTTTCGGGTGGATCCGTATCCCGCCTACGACTTTCTGCGGCGTCATTCGCCAGTCCACCAGCGGCCCGAGAAGAACGATTGGCTCGTCAGCCGCTACAGCGACGTCGTCGCCCTGCTCAAGGATCCGCGTCTGGGGTATGCGCGACCGCCGGGGCAGGAGACCCTTGCCAACGCCGGCGCCGGGCCGTACAAGGCTTTGCTTGAAAGAACGCTACGCGCTCAGCATCTGTGGCTGAACTTTCAGGAGCCTCCGGACCACACACGCATCGGGATGCTGCTTCAGGGAACCTTTCATCCTGACAACCGCTCGAGCCTGCGCGCACGTCTTCAGCTCTTGGCTGATCGACACCTCGACCGCGCTCTCGATCGTGGACGAATGGACGTCGTCAACGATCTTGCGGGACCCGTCACCTCGACAATCATCTGCGACATCGTCGGCGTTCCCGAAGGCGCACGGAGGAAACTGGAGCACCTCACCCGCGAGATTCACTACCTGCTGGATGTCGACCAGACGCAGATCGGTCGCGACCGCGGCATGCTGGCGATGATGGCGCTGACGGAGCTCGTTCACCAGCTGATCTCCGGGCGCCGTCGTCAGGGCAAGGTCGACGACGATCTGATCTCGGTGCTGCTGCGCGCCGAGAGTGAAGGACAGATCTCAGAGGTTGAAGTTCTGGCCCAGTGCTCGATGGTCCTGGTGGTGGGGCAGATCAACAGCAAGCTGCTCATTTCGAATGGTGCGTTCACGCTCTTGAAGAACCAGGACAAGCTGCGCGCGCTCCGCGCCAGGCCCGATCTGCTGGATTCGGCAATCAACGAACTGCTCCGGTTCGAAACCCCGACGCAGGTCGTGTCCCGGCATGCGTTGGAGGACGTGCAGGTCAATGGCACCCTCATCCGCAAGGGTGAGAACGTGAGACTCCTCATAGGCTCCGCCAATCGTGATCCCGAGGCCTTCGTCGACCCTGACGTCCTCGATATCACGCGCGCTCCCAATCTTCATGTCAGCTTCGGGCACGGAGTGCACTACTGTCTGGGAGCGATGCTGGCCAGGCTGGAGGCGCACGTGACGATCGGGACACTTCTTCGCCGGCTTCCGTCGATCCGCTTCGCTGAAGCCGAGGCGGAGTGGGAAGACATGTTCGTCATGCGGGGGCTCCGGTCGCTGCCCGTGGTCTTTGGCTGACGTGTCCATACAGGACGGCATCAAATTCATTCGGCAGGTTCGCGACAGCGAAGAGCTCAGGGACCAGGTCCTTGCGCTCGACGCGTCATCGACGGCAGAACACGAAGCCCTCGATGGTCTCGTGCGGATCGGCGCCGAGGCGGGTCTCCATTTCACGGCCGAGGAACTGCGGCAGGCGCACTCCCACGACTGGGCAATGCGGTGGGCGCACTTTCATCGCGGCCAGCCCACGCGTGCCGAAACCGAGGCGTGACATGCTCGATGACGCCACGCGCAGGACACGATTTCGCTCGCTCCCGCCGCGCGAGCGTCGACTCGCCACCCAGGGAGCGATCCTGTGGTCCACGACAAGGCTGGCGCTCCGCGTCGTCGGTTTCAAGAGGTGCTCTGCTGCGTTGCAGTGGCTGACGCCGCGGACGGACCAGATCGCCGCCGAGTGGGCGGCGGAGGACGAAGCAACTCGCGTCGAGCGTGCACAGCGCCTCCTGGAGCTGCTCATCGACTGGAAACCCGGCACCGACGACTGCCTCCCCCGCTCACTGCTCCTGCGGTGGCTGCTGCGTCAGCAGGGCGTGGAGAGCGAGCTGAGGATCGGCGCGCGAAAGGTCCATGGCGAGATGCAGGCCCACGCCTGGATCGAGTACCAGGGGCGGCCACTCAACGAGGACGACAACGTCCACGACCGGTACGCGGCCTTCGATCAGCATCCCGAAGCCTGGTAGAGGCACCCACGCGCCTCGGCCCGACCGACACGCTGCAATTCGCGTAGCATACGTTCTGTTTCGAAGCCGGCTGCGACACCTCCTGCAGACGAGTGAACCGCGATGAGCACACGACTGAGGATTCGCGCGAGTCTCGAGCGCGACTATGAGGACGTCCTGACGCCCCAGGCGAAGGCGGCCCTCACCGCACTCGCGCCATTCGATGACGAGCGCACGGCGCTGATGCGCCGCCGCATGCAGCGGCGCATCGACCGTGCGCGAAACAGGGAACGAATCGGATTCCTGAAGCCCGATTCCGTCATTCCGGGCACCGGGTTGACTGCCCGGGCGGCTCGCGACGGGCACTTTGCCGGCAGCACGATTCCAGCCGATCTGCAGCGGCAGTGGATCCAGGGGACCGGGCCGGCCGCGCGACCCAACGCGCCGATCGAACAGAGCCTTCGCAACGTCGCGTATGCGCTGCTGTCCGGCGCCGACGGCTGGATGGTCGACGGCGAGGACGCGCTCGGCCAGGTGTCGACGATGTCGCTGGACAACCAGCGCAACCTGAAGCTGGCGTTCGAGCGCAGCGACGCCTTCATGACGACGGCCGGGGAAGTGGCGCTCGAGATGAACCGGTGGGCCGAAGGCTTCTTCAAGCGCCGCATCATCGACGATTGGCGCATTCAGCTCGACGTGACGACTCGAATCTTCCGGGCGCGCGGCCTCCACCTCGATGATCGACACATCGCTCACGACGATGGCGCCGGGTTCTCCGCCTCCATCGTCGACGCGGCGCTGTACGTGGTCAACAACCACGAGACGCTTCGGAGATCCGGCGCGTCAATCGTCCTCTATCTGCCGAAGATTCAGACCGCGGAGGAAGCCGGCCTCTGGAACGCGATACTGACCGAGCTCGAACAGCACCTCGGTCTCCCGGCAGGAATCATCAAGGTGTACGTGCTGGTCGAACAGGTCGAGGCCACGTTTCAGCTGATGGAGATCCGTGCGGCCCTCGGGGGGCACTTCGTAGGGTTCAACACGGGACGCTGGGACTACATCAACAGCGTCTCTGACGCGATGGCGTGGGATCCCTCGTTCATCAACCCGAACATCGACGCCATCACGATGACCTACGGGTACATGCGGCAGTACGAGGATCGCGTCCGCCGCGCCGTGAATACTCCCGATCGGAACGGTCAGTACGCCCTCTGGCAGGGCGGCATGGAGCCGAACATTCCGGTCGGCTCGCCGGAAGGCGTTGCCAACGGGATGAAACGCGCGGTCGCCGGCGCCGAGCGCGAGCAGAAGGCGGGAGCCAGCGGAAAGTGGGTCGCCCACTGGAAGATGGTCCACATCGTGCGCCCGGTCTGGGAACAAGCCGGACAGGACAACCAGCTGGGTCGGGTCTTTCCTCCGCTCACCTACACGCAGGACGACGCCGACGGCCTCTTCCAACTCGACCCTGCACCCCGGACCATCCGGGGAGCCCGCGACCTGCTGAGCGTGGCCATTCAGTACGGCAACGCCTTCGGTCAGGGCTTCCAGGCCGCGGCGTTGAAGCCGGCCGACTTCTTCGGCGACGACGATGTGCTGTATCTGATGGAAGACATGGCGACCGGAGAGATTCGTTTGAGCATCCTGTGGGAGTGGCTCCACAAGAACGCGTCGCTGACCGACGCCGATCCGCACACCGGCGTCTCGGCCGGCGATCGATTCTCCAGCGAGCTCCTCGACCGCCTGCTGAATGAGGAGTACGCCAAGCTCTTGAAGGCGGGCAACCGCGACGTGCACGACGACTCGAAGCCGACGACGCTGCCGATCGCACGCGAGATTGTGTCCACGTATGTCTCGCAGGATTTCAAGGCGCCCTGGTATATCGACCTGCTGAACATCAACCTCAATAACCACGACCTCGCAGCGGCTCGTCGTCGTATCGATGCGTACATGGCTGCGTGCCGCACGGACGGGACGCGGATCACGAAGAACCTCGACTTCGACTCGCCGGCGCACACCTCCACGTAGCCCGCGTCGCACGTGCAGCCATTCGGATTGGCCTAGCGAGGAGTCGTCACGGCAGGCTGGCGCGGCCGCACCCGCCCGGCGGCTTGATATACCGCGTCGACGACCTGAAGAACGGCGGCGTCCTGGCCGCCGGTCAGTTGCGCGGCGCGCTCGGCGAGCTCTATCGCGCGGTCGTGGTCGGTGACGGAGGGTCCGCCGGGGCCGCTCAGAAGCCAGGCGAGTTGAGACAACGCGGCCGGCCACTGCGGAGCAAGCGCGACCGCCTGTTCCATGTGTTCGACCGCATCGGCCAGCCGGCCCGACAGCCCGGACGCAAAACCCAGCCCGAAGTGCGCCTCCGGGTCATCCGGTCTTGCCGCCACCACCTGCCGGTACTCGTCGATCGCGGCAGGCAGATTCTCGCCGCCAAGGAACAGATCGCCCAGGTCGCGATGCGCTGCGGTTGCAGCCGGCGAGCCGGATCCTGCGGCCGCGATGATCGCGCGATGTTCCGCGACGGCATCGCTCGTGCGTCCCTGCGTGGCCAGCGTCAGCGCGAGAAGGCGCCGGACAGTGAAGTCGGTCGGACTCCGCTCGACCATTCCCCGGAAATGAGCGACGGCTTCGTCGGGTTTGCCTTGCGCGACGAGCGTGCTGCCGATGTTGCGCTGGGCAGGTTC